>CALNAL010000020.1 GCA_937874445.1 uncultured Acetobacteraceae bacterium
CGCGACGAGACCGGGTGTCAGATGTGCAGGGCCCGTCCGGCGGTGGCGAGGGCGGCTTCCTTGACGGCCTCGCTGAGGGTGGGATGGGCGTGGCAGACGCGCGCCACGTCCTCGGCGGAGGCGCCGAATTCCAGGGCGGTGACGATCTCGGCGATCAGCGCGCCGGCGTCGGGGCCCAGGATGTGGCAGCCGAGCAGCCGGTCGGTGGCCTTGTCGGCAAGGATCTTCACGAACCCGTCGGTGCAGCCCATGGCCCGGGCGCGGCCGTTGGCGGTGAAGGGGAACTTGCCGACGGCATAGGCGATGCCGGCCTCCTTCAGCTGTTCCTCGGTCTGGCCGACCGAGGCCACCTCGGGCCACGTATAGACCACGCCGGGGATGGCATCGTAGTTGACATGCCCGGCCTTGCCGGCGAGGTGCTCGGCGAGCGCCACGCCCTCGTCCTCGGCCTTGTGGGCCAGCATCGGGCCGGCGATGACATCGCCGATCGCGTAGATGCCGGCAACCGAGGTCGCGAAATGCGCCCCCACCTCCACGCGGCCGCGCTTGTCGAGCGCGACGCCGGCCTCGGCGAGGCCGAGCCCCTCGGTGTAGGGGCGCCGGCCGATCGCCAGCAGCACCACGTCGGCGGCGATGGTCTCCGCGGCCCCGCCCTTGGCGGGCTCGACGGTGAGGGCCACGCCCGTCTCGGAGGCCTCGGCCTTCGTCACCTTCGAGGAGAGGCGGAACTTCATGCCCTGCTTGGCCAGCACGCGCTCGAAGGCGCGGGCGACCTCGAGGTCGTTGCCGGGGATGAGGCGGTCGAGGAACTCCACCACCGTGACCTCGGCGCCGAGGCGGTTCCACACGCTGCCCAGCTCGAGCCCGATCACGCCGCCGCCGATCACCACCAGGTGCTTCGGCACCGCCGCAAGCTCGAGCGCCCCGGTGGAGGTGACGATGCGCTTCTCGTCCACCGCCACGCCGGCGAGCGGCATGCTCTCCGAGCCGGTGGCGATGACGATCGCCTTGGCCGCGATCTCCTCGTCCGCCCCGCCCGTGCCCGTCACGGCCACGCGTCCGGCCCCGAGGATGCGGCCCGCGCCCTTGATCCAGGCGATCTTGTTCTTCTTGAAGAGGAACTCGACGCCGCGGGTATTGGCCTTCACCACCTCGGCCTTGCGCGCCTGCATCTGCGCGAGATCCAGCTCCACCCCGGCCACCTTGATGCCGTGCTCGGCCCAGGCATGCTGCGTGGCGGAATAATTCTCCGACGAAACGAGCAGCGCCTTGGAGGGAATGCAGCCGACGTTGAGGCAGGTGCCGCCGAGGGTGGCACGCTTCTCCACCACCGCGACCTTCTGGCCGAGCTGGGCGGCGCGGAGGGCGCAGACGTAGCCGCCCGGCCCGCCGCCGATCACGACGAGATCGAAACTCTGGGCCATTTGCTAAATCCCCAGCAGCAGGCGACGGGGGTCCTCGATGCCTTCCTTGACGCGCACCAGGAACGACACCGCCTCCTTGCCGTCCACGATGCGGTGGTCGTAGGTCAGCGCGAGATACATCATCGGCCGGATCTCGACCTTCCCGTCGATCGCCATCGGGCGATCCTGGATCTTGTGCATCCCCAGGATGGCCGACTGCGGCGGGTTGATGATGGGCGTGGACATCAGCGAGCCGTAGACGCCGCCGTTGGTGATCGAGAAGCTGCCGCCGGCCAGCTCGTCGAGCTTGAGCTGCCCCTCGCGGGCGCGCTTGCCGAAGTCGGAAATGCTCTTCTCGATCTCGGCGAAGCCCATCGTCTCGGCATGGCGCAGCACCGGCACGACGAGTCCGTTCGGCCCGCCCACGGCGATGCCCATGTTGATGGCGTGCTTGTAGATGATGTCGTCGCCGTCGATCTCGGCGTTGACGGCGGGGAACTCCTGCAGCGCCGCCACCGCCGCGCGCACGAAGAAGCTCATGAAGCCGAGCCGCGCGCCGCCGTGCTTCTTCTCGAAGGTATCCCGGTATTCCGCCCGCAGGGTCTTGATCGCGGTCATGTCCACCTCGTTGAAGGTGGTGAGCAGGGCGGCGGTGCTCTGCGCGTCCTTCAGGCGGCGGGCGATGGTGCGGCGCAGGCGCGTCATCTTCACGCGCTCCTCGCCCTCGGCAAGCTCGCGCGCGGCCTTCGGCGCAGGCGCGGCGGCGACCGGTGCAGCGGGGCGGGCGAGGAAGGCCAGCACGTCCCCCTTGGTGATGCGCCCGTCCTTGCCGGTGCCCGTGCCCAGCGTCTCCGGGGAGATCTTGTGCTCCTCCATCAGCACCGCGGCGGCAGGCAGGGGCGCCGGACGGCCCCGCTCCGACCAATCGGCGGGCGGCGTCGCGGGGCGCGCCACCGGGCCGAGCGCGGTGGGGGGCGGATTGACGCCGGCGGGCGGATTGGCCGCCGGATGCGCGATCTCCACCGGCGGCGGCTCCACCGGGCGGGCATGGGCCGGGGCGGCCCCCTCGGAGACGAGGGCGAGCACCGTCCCGACCTCCACCTCCGCCCCCTCGGCCACGGCGATCTCCGCCAGCGTGCCGTCGTGGGGCGCGTTGACTTCCACCGTCACCTTGTCGGTCTCGAGTTCCACCAGCGGCTCATCGGCCGCGACGGCCTCGCCGGCCTTTTTCAGCCAGCGCGCCACGGTCGCGGTTGTGACGCTTTCACCCAGGGTGGGCACCTTGATCTCGGTCGCCATGGCGGCAGGTCCAGTCCTATGAAATCAAACAGGTAAGGCGGTTTGCAGAAAGACGGCTCAGTTGACGCCCAGCGCGCGATCGACCAGTGCCGCCTGCTCGGCGGCATGGGTCTTGGCCAGGCCCGTGGCGGGGGAGGCGGCCGAGGCGCGGGCCACCAGCAGCGGACGCCGGGCCTTGCCGTCCAGCTTGCCCAGCAGCTCCTCCAGACGCCGGTCGAGGAACAGCCAGGCGCCCATGTTCTCGGGCTCCTCCTGGCACCACAGAACCTCGGCGTTGCGGTAGGCCCCGAGCACGCGCGGCAGCGACACCTTGGGGAACGGATAGAGCTGCTCGAGGCGGACGATGGCGATGTCGGACAGCCCCCGCGCGCGCCGCGCGGCCAGCAGGTCGTAGTAGACCTTGCCCGAGCACAGCACGACGCGCCGCACCTCCTCGGGGGCGGCGATGGTATCCACCTCCGGCAGCACCGTCATGAAGCGGGTGCCCGGCCCCATCTCCTCCAGCCGCGACACCGCGAGCTTGTGGCGCAGCAGGCTCTTGGGGGTCATCAGGATCATCGGCTTGCGGAAGTCGCGCTTGAGCTGGCGGCGCAGCGCGTGGAAGTAGTTGGCCGGCGTGGTGATGTTGGCCACCACCATGTTGCGCTCGGCGCAGAGCTGCAGGTAGCGCTCCAGCCGCGCCGAGGAATGCTCCGGCCCCTGCCCCTCGAAGCCGTGCGGCAGCAGCATCACCAGCCCGGTCATGCGCAGCCACTTGGTCTCGCCGCTGGCCACGAACTGGTCGATGATGGCCTGCGCGCCGTTGGCGAAGTCGCCGAACTGCGCCTCCCACAACACCAGGCTGCGCGGATCGGCCACCGAGTAGCCGTATTCGAAGCCGAGCACGCCGGCCTCGGAAAGCAGCGAGTTGTAGATCTCGATCATCGCCTGGCCGGAGGCGATGTTGTTGAGCGGCACGTATTCGTTCTGGTTGGTCTGGTCCACCAGCACGGCGTGGCGCTGGCTGAAGGTGCCGCGCTGGCAGTCCTCGCCGGAGAGGCGCACGCGGAAGCCCTCGCTCAGCAGCGTGCCGAAGCCCAGCGCCTCGCCGGTGGCCCAGTCGATGCCCTCGCCGCTCTCGATCATGACGCGCTTGGCCTCGAGCTGGCGGGCGATCTTGGGATTGACGTCGAAGTCGGCCGGCACGCGCGACAGCGCGTGGCCCACCTCGCGCAGCCGCTCCAGCGGCACGGCGGTGTCGCCCTCGGCCCATTCGGCGGCGTTCTTGTCGGGAATGGTCAGCCCCGCCCAGTGCCCCTCCAGCCAGTCGGCCTTGTTGGGCTTGAAGCCCTGCGCCGCCTGGTAGGCCTCTTCCAGCTTGGCGTGGAAGGCGTCCCACATCCCCTTGGTGTCCTCGGCCGTCAGCACGCCCTCGGCCTCCAGCTTCTCGGCGTAGAGGGCGCGGGTGGTCTTGCGGTCGCGGATGGCCGCATACATCAGCGGCTGGGTGAAGGCCGGCTCGTCGGCCTCGTTGTGGCCGTGGCGGCGGTAGCAGACGATGTCGAGCACCACGTCGCAGCCAAAGGTCATGCGGAACTCGGCGGCCATCTCGGCGCACCAGATGGCGGCCTCGGGGTTGTCGCCGTTGACGTGGATGATCGGCGCCTGCACCGCCTTGCCCACGTCGGTGCAGTAGAGGCCGGAGTAGCCGTGCGCCGGCACGGTGGTGAAGCCGATCTGGTTGTTGACCACCACATGCACCGTGCCGCCCACGCGGTAGCCGATGAGCTGGCTCATCGCCAGGGTCTCATAGACCAGCCCCTGGCCGGCGAAGGCGGCGTCGCCGTGCATCAGAATGGCCATCACCGAATGCCGGGCGCGAGTGTCGCCGGCCTGGTCCTGGCGGGCGCGCACCTTGCCCACCACCACCGGGTCCACCGCCTCCAGATGCGAGGGGTTGGGCTGCAGCGACAGATGCACCGGGTGGCCGGCGATATCGGCCTCGGAGGAATAGCCGAGGTGGTATTTGACATCGCCCGAGCCCTGCACGTCGTCGGGCTTGAAGGAGGTGCCGGAGAACTCCGAGAAGAGCTGGGTGAAGGGCTTGTGCACCACGTTGCAGAGGGTGTTCAGCCGCCCGCGATGGGGCATGCCGATCTCCACCTCCGTCACGCCCCCCTTGGCCGCCACCTCGATGATGGCGTGCAGCGCCGGGATGGTGATCTCCGCGCCCTCCAGGCCGAAGCGCTTGGTGCCGACGTAGCGCTTCTGGCAGAAGGCCTCGAGCCCCTCGGCCTCGGTCAGCTCGCTCAGGATGCGCTTCTTGCCCTCGGCCGGATAGTAGCTGCGCCACGGCGCCCCCTCGACGCGGCGCTGGATCCAGGCCTTCTGGTCGGGGTCCTGGATGTGCATGAACTCCACGCCCACCGGTCCGCAGTAGCTCTCGCGCAGCACGCGCAGGATCTGCCGCGGGGAGGCGGTATCGAGCCCCAGCACGTTGTCGATGAAGATCGGCCGGTCCATGTCGGCCGCGCCGAAGCCGTAGGTGGCGGGGTCCAGCTCGGGGTGGGACTTGGGGATGGCCAGCCCGAGCGGGTCCAGCTTGGCCTCGAGATGGCCGCGCACGCGGTAGGTGCGGATCATCATCAGGGCGCGCAGGCTGTCCTTGGTGGCGGCGCGCACCTGCTCGGGGGAGGCGCCGGCCGGAGCCGCGGCCTTGCCGGCCTCCTTGCCCTTGCCTCCGCCCGCCTTGCCCTGGGGTTTGGCGGGGGGTTCCGGCTCGTCGATGGCAAAGCGGCGCGGCGCCCAGGAGGCTCCCAGCGCGTCGGTCAGCACCGCGCGGGATTCATCGTTGAGCGCGCCGAACAGCTCGGCAAAACTCGGATCGACCGAACCGGGGTCGGCCACCCAGCGAGCGTAGGCGTCGGCGATAAAGGCTGCGTTGGCGCCATTGAAGGCGGTGGCAAGAATATCCACGCCGGCCATAGCTCGTTCCCCTCGTTCGTTCCCCCCGCGCGATGCATGCGCGGTCGTTTTCAACATCTAAGGTGCCCGGGGCACGGTCGCCCGGCAACCTTTCCGCGATAGATATGCGCTTTCCGCATGGAACTAACCAAGCTGCGGCGCCAGTGTAGCCCCAGCGGCACCGCCCCTCCCCGTCGCGACGGGGCCGGAGCGGTGCCGCCGTTCATCAGCCGCGCAGGGCGGCGATCATGGTGGAGCCGAGAGCGGCGGGGCTTTCGGCCACGTGGATGCCGGCGGCGCGCATCGCCTCCATCTTGGCGGCGGCGGTATCGCGCCCGCCGGAGATCACCGCCCCGGCATGGCCCATCCGCCGCCCGGGCGGGGCCGTCACCCCGGCGATGAAGCCCACCACCGGCTTCTTCACCTTGTTATGGGCGATGAACTCGGCGGCCTCGATCTCGCTCTGCCCGCCGATCTCGCCGATCATGATGATCGACTCCGTCTCCGGGTCGGCGAGGAACATCTCCAGCAGCTCGATGAAGTCGGTGCCCTTCACCGGGTCGCCGCCGATGCCCACGCAGGTGCTCTGCCCCAGCCCGACGGCCGTGGTCTGCGCCACCGCCTCGTAGGTCAGCGTCCCCGAGCGCGAGATGATCCCCACCGAGCCGCGCTTGTGGATATGCCCCGGCATGATGCCGATCTTGCAGGCGTCCGGCGTGATGACGCCCGGGCAGTTCGGTCCGATCAGCCGCGTCGGCGAGCCCGCCAGCACGCGCTTGACGCGCACCATGTCGAGCACCGGGATGCCCTCGGTGATGCACACCACCAGCCGCAGCCCGGCGTCGATCGCCTCGAGGATGGAATCCGCGGCATAGGGCGGCGGCACGTAGATCACCGAGGCATCCGCCCCGGTCGCCGCCACCGCCTCGGCCACGGTGTTGAACACCGGGCGCTCCAGGTGGGTCATGCCGCCCTTGCCCGGGGTCACGCCGCCCACGACCTTGGTGCCGTAGGCGATCGCCTGCTCGGAATGGAAGGTGCCCTGCGAGCCGGTGAAGCCCTGCGTGATCACCTTGGTATTCGCATCGACCAGGATGGCCATCACGCAGCCTCCTTCACGGCCGTCACCACCTTCTCGGCGGCGTCGGCAAGGTTGTCGGCGGAGATGATCGGCAGCCCCGAGGTGGCCATGATCTCCTTGCCCTTCTCCACGTTGGTGCCCTCCAGGCGGACCACCAGCGGCACCTTCAGCTTGACCTCGCGCGCCGCCGTCACCACGCCCTCGGCGATCACGTCGCAGCGCATGATGCCGCCGAAGATGTTGACCAGGATGCCCTTCACGTGCGGGTCGGAGAGAATGATCTTGAACGCCGCCGTGACGCGCTCGGTGGTCGCGCCCCCGCCCACGTCGAGGAAGTTGGCCGGCGAGCCGCCGTAGAGCTTGATGATGTCCATCGTCGCCATGGCGAGGCCCGCGCCGTTGACCATGCAGCCGATGGAGCCGTCGAGGGCGATGTAGTTCAGCTCGTACTTGGCCGCCTCCAGCTCCTTGGGGTCCTGCTCGGCGGGGTCGCGCAGCGCCTCCACCTCGGGATGGCGGAACAGCGCGCTGTCGTCGAAGCCCATCTTGGCGTCGAGCGCCACCACCTCGCCCGCCTTGGTCACCACCAGCGGGTTGATCTCGACGATCGAGGCATCGAGCGCGGTGAAGGCCTTGTACATGCCGGAGACGAACTTGGTGAACGCCCCCACCTGCTTGCCGGTGAGCCCGAGCCCGAAGGCCAGCTTGCGGGCGTGGAAGCCGGAGAGCCCCGAGGCCGGGTCGATGGCCGCGCGCAGGATCTTCGCCGGGGTCTTGGCCGCCACCTGCTCGATCTCCATCCCCCCCTCGGTGGAGGCGACGATGGTGATGCGCGCGCTGGCGCGGTCGATCAGCAGCGACAGATACAGCTCGCGGGCGATGTCGCAGCCGGCCTCGACATAGACGCGCCGGACCACCCGGCCCGCCGCCCCGGTCTGCTTGGTCACGAGAACGTGCCCCAGCATCGCCTCCGCCGCCGCCCGCGCGGCCTCGGGCGAGCGTGCCAGGCGCACGCCGCCCTTGCCCTGCGGATCGTCGGCAAAATGTCCGGCACCTCGCCCGCCGGCGTGGATCTGCGCCTTGACGACGCAGATCTCTCCGCCCAGCTCCCGGGCCGCCGTTTCCGCCTCTGCGGGCGAACTCGCGACCTTGCCCCCCAGCACCGCCACCCCATACTGGCGCAGCAGCTCCTTGGCTTGGTACTCGTGTATGTTCATGTGATTCTCTGTCAGACGCCCAATTTCTTGAAATCTTCGATCAGCACACGCACGCCCTCGCAGGATTTGTCAAAGGCAGCCTTCTCCTCGGCATTGAGCGGCACCTCGACGATGCGCTCCACGCCGTTCGCGCCGATCACCACCGGAGCGCCGACGTAGAGGTCCTTCTGTCCGTATTCGCCGTTCAGCTTCACCGCGCAAGGCAGCACGCGCTTGCGGTCCTTGAGGTAGCTCTCGGCCATGGCGATCGCCGAGGCGGCCGGCGCGTAGAAGGCGGAGCCGCGCTCCAGCAGCTTGACGATCTCGCCGCCGCCGTTGGCGGTGCGGGTCACGATGGCGTCGATCTTCTCCTGGGTGGTCCAGCCCATCCGGATGAGGTCGGGCACCGGCACGCCGGCCACCGCGGAGTAGCGCATCAGCGGCACCATGGAATCGCCGTGGCCGCCGAGCACGAAGCCGGTCACGTCATCCACCGAGACCCCGAATTCCTTGGCCAGGAACAGCCGCATGCGCGCGGAATCGAGCACGCCGGCCATGCCCACCACCTTGTTGGCGGGCAGGCCCGACTTCTGCTGCAGCGCCCAGACCATCACGTCGAGCGGATTGGTGATGCAGATGACGAAGGCGTCGGGGCAGTGCGCCTTGATGCCGGCGCCCACCTGGCCCATCACCTCGGCATTCTTGGTCAGCAGGTCGTCGCGGCTCATTCCCGGCTTGCGCGGGAAGCCGGCGGTGACGATCACCACGTCGGCCCCGGCGATCACGGAATAGTCCGACGAGCCCGTCATGTTCACGTCGAAATGATCAATCGGTCCGGACTGCATGATGTCGAGGGCCTTGCCCGCCGCAACGCCGCCGAACACGTCGAACAGCACGACGTCACCGAGTTCCCTCAGACCGGCAAGATGCGCCAGCGTACCGCCAATATTTCCAGCGCCGATCAGAGCAATTTTATTGCGCGCCATGCTTTTAAGTACCTTTCGAAGCGTCGAACGGAATGTGCCGTTCCGCAGTTTTAAGTCGATCCGAACGAAGAGGCCGCGCCTCCCGACGCGAGTTCTTGTTTAGGCGTCACGAGCGACATAAAAAACAGCCACCTGCCGCCGGCGAGACCAGGCAGCACGGGACTGTCGATCATGTCAGATGCGGCAAGACGAGATAGTCACGACTCTGCATTTCCTCAAGACGACTGGCAGTCCGTTCAAACATCTGTGCTCCCGGGCCGCGGCGGTAGATGTGGTCCGGTCCGGTCTCGGCCGAGGCCAGAAGCTGAACGTGGTGATCGTATAGCGTATCGATCAGCACGACAAATCTCCGAGCCTCGTCGACGTTCTCCTCGCCGAGCCGCGGCACCCCCTGCAGCACCAGCGTATGGTAGCGCCGCGCCAGGGCCAGATAGTCGCCCGCCCCCAGAGCCGCCCGGCACAGCGTGGCAAAATCGAAACGGGCCACCCCGCCGCCCGCCTGCGGCACCCGCAGGGCCCGCCCCATCACCGTCAGCACCTCTGCATGGGGTGCAACTCCACCGCTCAGCTCTGCAAAAGCAGCATCGAGCGTCCGCCGCGCCCGGCCATCGTCCGGCACCAGCCAGTGCGGCCCCGCCAGCTGCCGCCCGCGCCGGTAGTCCGGCCCCGCGTCCATCTCCAGCACATCGAGATGGCGCGTGATGAGCGCGATGAACGGCAGGAACGCATCCCGCCCCGGCTGATCGCGGAACAGGTCGGCCGGCCGCGTGTTGGACGTCGCGACGATCACCACGAACCGCGCGAACAGCGCCTCGAACAGGCGCCCCAGAATCATCGCGTCGGCAATGTCGTTGACCTGGAATTCGTCGAAGCACAGCAGCGCCGCCTCCGCCGCGATGGACTCCGCCAGGGGGGGAATAGGGTCGGCAAGGTCGGGCTGCGCGGCCTTCATGGCATGGATTTTCGCATGCACGCCCTGCATGAATTCGTGGAAGTGGATGCGCCGCTTGTGACGCACCCGGGCGGCGGCAAAAAACAGGTCCATCAGCATCGACTTGCCGCGCCCCACCTCGCCCACGAGGTAGAGTCCCGCCGTCCGCGCCGTCCTGCGCCGGGTCAGCCGCGCCCACAGCCCGGCCCCCTCCGCCGGCGGCGGCAGCTCATAGTCGCGCAGCCGCTCCCACAGCGCCTGCAGCCGCTCCGCCGCACGCTCCTGCCCGGCATCCACCGCCAGCGCCCCGGCCGCCCGCCGCTCCCGGTAGGCCGCCAGCGGCCCCCGCTCCAGCAACGCCGCATCCGTCGCAAAAGGGTCCATGCCGGCCAGATAGAGACAAATCGCCCGCGCATCAACGCCCCCTGCCCGGGGAGAGCAAGGCGAGGAAAGGAAGGCTTCTTTTTCCTGAAGGAAAAAGAAGCAAAAAGGACTCTGTTCATTAAGCTCCGCGGGTGACACCGGCACGGAGCCTTAACGGATAAAGCTTTCTTGGTTCTTCTTGCTCGCAAGAAGAACACCTT
>CALNAL010000021.1 GCA_937874445.1 uncultured Acetobacteraceae bacterium
CGGCGGCGTCAGGGCGGGGATCAAGCAGGTCGATGACCAGCCGGCGGCCCATCCGGGAGGTGCGCAGCGTCGCCCCGGGGGCCAGGAGCAGATCCAGCTGTCCGGAGGCGGCGGTCATGGACAGGACATTGCGCGGCACCCGGCTGGTGGTTTCGATCCGCGCACCGTCCAGATGCACGCCGAGGCGATCGCCGCTGCGTTCCAGGCTCAGACGGGCGCCGCGGGGAGGCTCGATCACCAGGCGTCCGAAGCCCGGATGCTCCCCGATCCGCACGGTTGCCAACGGCGACGCGGGAGTGGTGGCGTGGGTCGGTACGGTCTTGGGGGCCGGTGAAACGTCGGGGGACAGGGCAGGGGAGGCGGCCGGAGGCTGGGCATGGGCCGTGCCGAGCAGGGCAGCCAGAAGTCCGGCCACAACCATGCTCGCACGCAGCCTGTCCGATCGGCGGTTCCCTGCCGTGCCCATCATTCGAAACTTGCTAGCAGCTTGTCGATGTCGGACTGGTCCATCGCGGCATCCGGCAGTTGCGGCCCTTGCAGCAGTCTGTCGCCCGAAGGCGGTGACAGAAGGGGCGCTGGAGAGGAATCCTCCGGCACGCCGAAGGTGGTGACGATCTGTGCCACCTTCATCTCGATGGTTTTCAGCGTCGCCACCACCTTGCTGATGCGCTGGCCCGTGATGTCCTGGAAGCTGCAGGCCTCGTAGATGCGCGTGGTCGCTTCCTGCAGCTGCCCCGCCAGCGGCGCCTGCGCGGCTTCGAGCTTGCCGGCCACCGTATCGAGGGTCTCGCAGGTTTCGAGAATGGCATTGGTGGCTTCGGCCGTGTGGGCGACGATCGCATCGAGCTCGTCGGTGGCCGAGGGGATGTGGCTGGCACTGATGTCGTTGATGCGCAGCGCGGCGATTTCGGCCTTGGCAGAGGCGATGGTGCGGCCCAGCTCGGCCACTTCCCCGAGCAGCGCGGCCTCGGTGCCGGTGAGATCGCCCGACATCGTCGTCAGCACTGCGTGCACCACTTCCGCCACCATCTCGGGGGCCGGTTCGGGATGCGCTATGCGGATGCGGTCGAGTCGCTCCTGCAATTCCGGCGGGATCGATGGCACGGTGTCAGGCATGACCGAGCACCTTTCCGATCTTGTCGCGCAGCGTTTCGGCATTGAAGGGCTTGACGATGTAGTTCGAGACACCCGCCTGCTTGGCCGCCACGACGTTTTCCGTTTTGCTCTCGGCCGTGATCATGATGAACGGCGTGGCCTTCAGGCGCGCGTCGGCGCGCACTTCCTGCAGGAGCTGCAAGCCGGTCATCGGCTGCATGTTCCAATCGCTGATGATCAGGCCGAAATTGCCGGCACGCAGCTTGGCCAGAGCCTCGGCTCCGTCGGTGGCTTCCTCGACATTGTTGATCTCGATCTGTTTGAGGAGGTTGCGGATGATGCGCAGCATTGTCTTGTAGTCATCGACAATCAGCACGTTCAGGTTCTTGTCCATCGGTAATAGCTTCTCCTAGTTCGGCGCGGGCGTGATCGCGTGGGTGCGCATCTCGGCCAGTTCGGCGGTGACCATGCGGGCCCGTTCCGGCTGCATGATCGCAAGAATTGCCGCCGCTTTGCGGTCGTTCATTCGGTCGAGGACCGGAAGCAGCACCGGCAGGTCGAGATCGTTGAAAATCGTCGCGGCATCGCGCGGCTTCATGCTCTCGTAGAGTTTGACCAACCCTTTCCAGTTCGCTTCGTCATGGGCCGTGCGGGCCGCGTTGAGGGCTTCGAGGCGTTTCTGGAGGGAGTTCAGCTCGTCGATGCGTGCGGCCAGTCGCTTTTCGGCTGCGGCCACCGCGGCCTCGCGGGCAGTCAGGGACTGGGCTTGCGTGTCGAGTTCGCGATTGCGGCTGCGCAGGTCGAGCAGGATGGCGCGTTCACTGTCCGAGATCGGCGGCGCGGCGGGCAGCACCTGCTCCACGGGAGGGGCCGGCGGCGAGGCGGCGGAGCGGGGCGCTGCCGCCGTGGACCCGACCTCGGCGGTTGCTTTTTGCCCTGCCGGCCCGGGAGGGGCCTGCGCCGGCAGGACTGTCGCAGATGGGGCTGCCGCGGACTGGGCTGCCGCGAGTTGGGCGGATGTCCCGGGAGCGGCCGGGGCCGGGGCGGCCTTGGCGGCGGCAACCGCCTGTGAGGGCGCCACGGCTCGTACCAGCGCGACGGACTTGGCTCCCAGCAGGACCGCCATCGCCAGGATGGTCATGGGCAGCAATCGGGGTGCGGGAAGGTGCAGGCGCATTCTAGGGAATCCCTTTCATCGGGCTGCACGCAACGCCCGCAGCAGGTCGCGTTCGGCCTGGCTGCGCAACCGCGGTTCGGGCGCCCCCGTGGCGGAGGGATCGGGGGAACCTTCCGACCCGCCCAATCCAGATGGGGCCAGTCTTGGACCCGGCAGCGGGGTGCTGGGCAGGAACGGTTCCCCCGAGGATTCCTGCGTGAGTCCCCGCCCCTGGCGAATGAGCGTTTCCAGCCGGTCGGCCAGCCGCTCGCCCCGCTCGGAGAGGAAGGCCAGGTCGTCCTTGAGGCCGTTGGCTGCCTCGATCTGGCGCTGGATGCCGCGTCCGGCTCCCTCCGTTGCGGCGCGCAGCCGCTCGATCCCCTCCTCGGCGGCATGTGTCGAGGCGTTGAAGCCGTTCACCAGTTCTTCCAGCGAGGCCCGGTCGCGCTTGAGGACCCCCAGGGCCCGCTCCAGCCGCAGCGCCTGGAACAAGGTCGCAGACAGCAGCACCAGAAGAATGATTTCGAGTAGCCATTCCATCTTGGGGATCCTGTTGCCGGGAAGACATTTTACTCACCGCTCGACGGGCGGCGTGCGCGGCAGTTCGCGATCGATGCGCACTGCCATGCGACTCTTGCGCCGGCCGACCTTGCCCTCGAACAGCGGCACCGCACCGCAGCGCAGCTGCACTTCCGAGCCCGGGCTGCAGTTGAGGGTGATCTTGCTGCCGGGCTCGAGCGACATCACCTCGGAGAGCTTCATGACCTGCTCGTCGAGTACGGCCGAGATGTCCACCTCGGTGTTCCACAGCTCCTCTGCAAGATGGGTTTCCCAGATCGAGTCGCGGCCGAACTTCTCGCCCATGAACTGCTGCAGCAGCAGCTCGCGCACCGGCTCGAGCGTGGCGTACGGCAGCAGCAGCTCCAGCCGCCCGCCGCGATCCTCCATGTCGATGCGCAGCCGGGCCAGGACCGCCGCATTGGAAAGCCGCGAGATGGTGGCGAAGCGCGGGTTCACCTCGAGCCGTTCGAAGCGGAAGGTCACCGGGCAGAGCGGATCGAAGCTTGCCGCCAGATCGGTCAGCACCACCTGGATCAGCCGCTCCACCAGAGTGCGCTCGATGGTGGTGTAGGGCCGTCCCTCAATGCGCATCGCCGCCGTGCCGCGCCGTCCGCCCAGCAGCACGTCGACGATCGAATAGATCATCGCGGAATCGACGACCATCAGCCCGTAGTTGTCCCACTCCTCGGCCTTGAACACCGCCAGCATCGCCGGCAGCGGGATGGAGTTGAGGTAGTCCCCGAAACGCAACGAGAGGATGTTGTCGATGCCAACCTCGACGTTGTCGGAGGTGAAGTTGCGCAGAGAGGTGGACATGATGCGCACCAGCCGATCGAAGACGATCTCCAGCATCGGCAGGCGTTCGTAGCTGACCAGCCCGGAGCTGATGATGCGCTGCATGCCGCTGCGCACCTCGCCCGAGGAGGGCCCTTCGTCGAAGCCGAGCAGGCTGTCGATTTCCGCCTGGTTGAGCACGCGTTGTGCCTGTACCGGCTGCGCCTCGGCATCCGAGGAGGGCGCCTCGGCTTCCTCGCCGGTCTCGCTTTCGAGTTCGGCTCCCCAGGCGGCCGCGAGATCTTCGTCGGAGCCGCTCATTGTACCAGCATCTCCGTGAAGAGCACGTCGGTGGCGCGCGCCGGGGCGATCGCGATGTTGGCCCGCGCGAGCAGTTCCTCGCGCAGCCGCCAGGTTCCCTCCGAGCCGCGCAGCTCCTCGGGGCGCATCTCGCGCAGGTAGGTCTGGAACAGGTCCTGCAGCCGGGGCAGTGCCGCCTGCGCCGCCGGGAGATCCTCGGGGCGCGCCAACTCGATGCGCGCGTGCAGCTTGATGAAGCTGGCCCGCCGGCCGGGGGGGACGTTGAGGTTGGCGATCATGTCGGGCAGGTCGAGCGCGGGCGGTGCCTTGGGGGCCTCGGCCTTGGCCTCGCCGGCGGGCTTGCCGGCCTCGGCGGCCTCGGCCGCGGGTTTCGCATCGTGTCCGAGCATGTGCGGCAGCACGCCGGAGAACCACAGCCCGGCCGCGATCGCGCCCAGCAGCGCCGGTAACGCGAGCAGAATCAGGCGCCGCTTGCCGCCTCGTTTGGCCGGCTCCGCCACGGGGGCTGCTGCTGCTGCCGTCGCCATGAGAGATTTTGTCCCACACCACTCGGAAATGCGCCGCGGGCCCGTCCCCGGCGATGTCCGACATGCTCGGCGCATCGGGTTAACCAACCCTTGAAAAGCCGGCAAAAACCGCCGGGTGACAGGAACCCCGCGCGATCTTGGCGCCCTCCGGCCGGCAGTGCCTGCCCGGCATTTCCTGCCGCAGCTCAGGGCGGGGAGAGACGTTTTCCCCGGGAATCCGCCACTTTGGCATTGGCACGCGACTTGCGCTTGTCCTGGCGGCTTGCCTCGCAGCTTGTTGGCAACGCGGCCCTTCCTGGTCACGGCCGAACACGGAGATCGATGCGGTGGACAACGGAACCTATGTGGCTCTCTCCCGGCTGACAGCGCAGACCCGTGCGATGGACGTCGCGGCGGCCAATCTCGCCAACGCCAACACCCCCGGCTATCGCGCCGAAAGGATGGCCTTCAGCGACTGGCTGGTCCGCGAGCACGGCGGTCCGAAGGGCGACAACACCCTGACCTTCACGCAGGACCGCGCCACCTATCGCGACAGACAGGCCGGCCAGATCAGCCGCACCGGCAATCCGCTCGACCTGGCGCTCTCCGGCGACGGCTTCTTCACGGTGATGAGCGCCTCCGGGCCGCGCCTGACGCGTGCCGGCCACTTCACCATGAGCCCCGACGGCACGCTGACCGACGAGGCCGGCGAGAACCTGCTCGATGACACCGGCCAGAAGGTGCAGCTCTCCCCCGCGGACACCCACATCACCGTGGCCGCCGATGGCACGCTCTCCTCGGAGAACGGCCTGATCGGCAAGATCGGCGTCGTCAACGCGGCCGATCCCAATCGCCTGCGGGCCGAGGGGGGCTGGCGGCTCAATGCCGATGCCACCACCACCGCGCCGGTCACCGCCCCGAAGGTCGTCCAGGGAGCCGTGGAGGACAGCAACGTCCAGCCCGTGGCCGAGGTCACCCGCATGATGAGTGATCTGCGCAACTTCCAGATGGTCGCCCAGTACGTGCAGGCCGAGGCCGATCGCCAGCAGAGCGCGATCGACAAGATCCTGGCGCAGCGCAACTAGTTCCGGAGAAGACACCAATGCGTTCGCTCGACATTGCCGCCACCGGGATGCAGGCCCAGCAGACCAACGTGGAGGTCATCTCCAACAACATCGCCAACATGAGCACCACCGGCTACAAGCGCCGGCGTGCCGAGTTCCAGGATCTGATCTACCAGAATCTTCGCCGCGTGGGCTCGAACTCCTCCGATTCCGGCTCGGTGGTTCCGGCCGGGGCACAGATCGGCCTGGGCGTGCAGACCGCCGCCATCTACCGCATCAGCGAGCAGGGAAACCTCAGCCAGACGTCCAACACCTTCGACCTCGCCATCCGGGGCAACGGCTATTTCCAGATCACGCTGCCTTCGGGAGACACGGCCTATACCCGCGACGGCACCTTCGGGCTTTCCTCGGACGGCCAGATCGTCACCTCCGACGGCTTCGTGGTGCAGCCGGGCGTTACGATCCCCTCCAATGCCACCGCGGTCACCATCAACTCCTCGGGCGAGGTGCAGGTCACGCTCGACGGCCAGACCAACCCCACCACGGTGGGGCAGATCCAGCTGGCGGTCTTTCCCAACGAGGCGGGGCTGGAGGCGCATGGCAACAACCTGCTCACCCAGAGTGCGGCCAGCGGCAGTCCCACGGCCGGCAATCCCGGCGCCATCGGCTACGGCACCATGATGCAGGGCTACGTGGAAACCTCCAACGTCAATGTCGTCACGGAGATCACCAGCCTGATTTCCGCCCAGCGGGCCTACGAGATGAACAGCCGGGTGATCACCACGTCCGACCAGATGCTCTCGACGCTGACGAACATGCATTGAGGTGCGCCATGACTTCGTTCCTTCCTGCCCTTCTTGCAGCTCTGGTCACGGCCGTTCCGGCCGCCGCCGCCAGCCTGCGTGCCTCGACCACGCTGGAGGCGCCGGTGGTGCGGCTTTCCGACCTGTTCGACGATGCCGGTCCCCGCGCGGAGCGGGTGCTGGGCCCGGCGCCGGCGCCCGGCAGTCGCATCGTCGTCGAGGCGCCCCAGCTGGGGGCCATCGCGCGCCAGTTCGGCGTGGATTGGCGTCCGACCGGCAGTGAGCGGATCGTGCTGGAGCGTCCCGGCCGGATGCTGCCGCGCGAACAGGTGCTCGATGCGCTGCGTGCCGCCCTGTCCGGGGTCGGCGCGTCGGATGATGCCGAGTGCGAGTTGCCCGGGTTCGTCGCCCCCACGGTGCCGCTGGACGGCGAGGTGAACACCGCCGTCGAGCAGCTCGACTACGACGCCGCCACCGGCCGCTTCACGGCCAGCCTCGTGGTGAGCGGGAAGGAGATGGGAGTGCAGCGGATGCGTCTGTCCGGGCGGCTGCAACGGATGGTGGACGTGCCGGTGCTGACGCGCCGCCTGCCCACCGGGGCGGTGCTGCGGCCCGGCGATGTGCGCCTCGCGCGGGTGCGCGCGGGGGCGGCGCGCGGAGAGCCCCTGGCGTCTCCCGAGGCGGCGATGGGCATGTCCCTGCGTCATCCCGGCGTGCCCGGCACGCCGCTGATGCAGGCGGACGTGACGCGCCCGCCGATGGTCGAGAAGGGCTCGCGGGTGCTGCTGGAGCTGGCGATGCCCGGGCTTGCCCTGAGCGGGCAGGGGGTGGCGCTGGAATCCGGCCCCGCCGGGGCGACCGTCCAGGTGCAGAATCCTCTCTCGCGCGCGGTGCTGGAGGGGGTGGTGGTGGCGCCCAACGTGGTGCGGGTGTCGCCGGGCAGCATGCCGCTCGCCAGCGGCCGGCCGGGCACGAAGGTGGCAACGCGATGACCCGTTCCTTTCCCGCCGCTGTCGCGGTGATGCTGCTGCCGGCCCTGCTGGGGGGGTGCGGTGCGCTGGAGCGCCTCTCCGAGGTCGGGCGCGCGCCGAAGATGGACCCCTCCGCCGACCCCACCAAGGACCCCAACTGGCGGCCGCTGACCATGCCGATGCCCACGCCGCAGACCGCCCAGCCGGCGGCCAATGCCCTGTGGCGCCCCGGCTCGCGGGCCTTCTTCAAGGACCAGCGCGCCGCCCAGGTCGGCGACATCATCACCGTGCTGATCAACACCACCGACAGCGCCGCGCTGCAGAACAGTACCACGACCTCGCGCAGCTCCGCCGAGACCATGGGGACGCCCAACATGTTCGGGCTGGAGAAGCAGATCCCCAAGATCTTCGGCGGAAGTACCGCCTCCTCGCTGGTTTCGGCAAGCTCGGGCAACAGCAACACCGGCAAGGCCACCGTCGCCCGCAACGAGACCGTCACGCTGCGGCTGGCCGGGGTCGTGACGCAGGTGCTGCCCAACGGCAACCTGGTCGTCTCGGCGCATCAGCAGCTGCGGGTCAACCACGAGCTGCGCGACCTGACCGTGACCGGCGTGATCCGCCCGCAGGACATCGCCTCGGACAACACGGTTCTCTCCGAACGCCTGGCCGAGGCGCGCATCGCCTATGGCGGCCGTGGCGAGCTCACCGAGGTGCAGTCGCCGCGTTGGGGCCAGCAGCTGCTCGACATCATCCTGCCCTTCTGAGAAGGGCGGATGCCTCACGCCACGCGCAGGCGGACCCCCCGCTTGCGCGTGGCGGAAATATATGACATGTAAGACAGGTCATATAGGAAACGTCCACCCGGGGCCCCGACCGCAAAGCGGCGAGGTCCCGCCTCCGGAGATCGCCCATCGCGATCGTTCCGGGGGATTCGCCTCGGGGCCGGCAAGGCCCGGCGGAGCGGCTCCGTTTCCTCCGGAGTCCCCGCGGATCGTCCGTCGGGAGTGCCGGGCGGGGAGGCGAAGGATGATGGAATTTCCTCAGGCTTTTTCCCTCTCGGGGCAGCGCGCCCTGGTTACCGGGGGCGGCAGCGGGCTCGGTCTTGCCGTGGCGACATGCTTTGCCGCCGCCGGCGCCGAGGTGATCCTCGTCGGCCGCGACGCCGCGGTCCTGGAGCGGGCTGCCGCCGGGATCGGTCCCGCTGCCCGCGCGCGGCCCTTCGATGTCACCCGCACCGCCAAGGCGGGTGAGTTCGCGGCCTCGGTGCGCCGCGCCTGCGGGCCTGTCTCGATCCTCGTCAACAATGCCGGCATGACGGTGAAGAAGCCGCTCGCCGAGATGTCGGAGGAGGAATACCGCCGCGTGCTCGAGGTGCATGTCTTCGGCGCCTTCGCCATGACGCGCGCCTTCGTCGGGCAGCTCGCCGAAAGCGGGCGGGGCTCGGTGCTGTTCACCGCCTCGATGACCTCCTTCCTCGGACTGCCCTTCGTGATCGGCTATTCCACCGCCAAGTCGGCCTATGTCGGCATGATCCACGCGCTGGCGACCGAGCTTGCCCCGCAGGGCGTGCGCGTCAACGGCGTCGCGCCGGGGTGGATCGATACGAAAATGTTTCGTCAGGCCACCGCGAACGACCCGGCGCGGCTGGCCAAGATCATGGGACGCATCCCGATGAACCGGCTCGGCGAGCCGGAGGATGTCGGCTGGGCCATGACCTATCTCGCCTCCGACGCGGCACGCTACGTGACCGGCCACATCACCGTGGTCGATGGCGGGGCGGTGCACGGATTTTGATTTGATATCAGATCGATTTGGGGGCAGACGATGCAGATCGGACTGGGGCTTTATCGCCAGCAGCTGACAGAGGAAAACTTCACCTTCGCCCGCCAGCTCGGCGTCACGCAGGTGGTCGTGCATCTCGAGAACTATCTCGCGCACGACGACAAGGCCGGCGTGGCACTCTCGCGCGGCGACGGCGACGGCTGGGGCAGGGCGGTCGATGGCTATTGGACCTACGACACCTTCAAGGCGCTGATCGATCGCCTCGGCCAGCACGGCCTGAAGCTCGCGGCCATCGAGAACTTTGCCGTCAGGCAGTGGTCCGATGTCCTGCTCGCCGGTCCGCGGCGCGATGCGCAGATCGCGCGGATGCAGCAGATGATCCGCGATGCCGGCCGTGCCGGCGTGCCGTGCTTCGGCTACAATTTTTCCGTCGCCGGCGTGTGGGGCTGGGTGCGTGGTCCCTTCGCGCGCGGCGGGGCGATGAGCGTGGGCTTCGATGCCGACGCGCTCGACCTGCAGGAGCCGATCCCCGAAGGCATGGTGTGGAACATGCGCTATGCCGAGGGAAGGCCCGGGGTCACGGTGCCGCCGGTCTCCTCGGAGGAGATGTGGCAGCGCCTGGCCTATTTCCTCAGGGCCGTCCTGCCGGTGGCCGAGGAGGCCGGGGTGCGCCTGGCCCTGCATCCCGACGACCCGCCGATGGAAAGCCTGCGCGGGGCAGCGCGCCTGGTCAACGAGCCGGACAAATACGACCGGTTGATCGGCCTCGATGCGAGCCGCGCCAACGGGGCGGAGCTTTGCCTGGGCAGCGTGCAGGAGATGCGCTCGGGCGACGTCTACGACGTGGTCGACCGCCTCTCGCGCGACGACCGGATCGGCTACATCCACTTCCGCAACGTCAAGGGAAAGGTGCCGCGCTACAGCGAGGTGTTTCTCGACGAGGGCGACATCGACATGGCGCGGATCGTTGCGATTTTAAAACGCAATGCCTGGCCCGGCGTGCTGATCCCCGACCATACGCCGGAGCTTGCCTGCGGCGATCCGTGGCATGCGGGCATGGCCTATGCGATCGGCTACATGCGCGCCCTGCTGGCTCGGGCCTGATCCCATCGCTCGCGTGGCCGGTGGCCGCGCCGCCGTTTGGCAGGGCAGGAAGGAAGACAAGGCAAGGCAAGGCAAGGTGTTCTCCTTTCGGGAAAGGAGAACCAGGAAAGCTTTATCCTATAA
>CALNAL010000022.1 GCA_937874445.1 uncultured Acetobacteraceae bacterium
CCCCTGCCCCCTCCAATCCGGCCACGCCGATTCCCAACCCGGAGACCTGGCTCGACTTCACCGACCTGGTGTTCATCGACCCGCCGGGCACGGGCTACTCGCGTCTGGCCACGAATTCCGAGGCCTTACGCCGGAAATTCTATTCGGTGGATGGCGACATCACCGCCTTGGCCGAGGTGGTGCGCCGCTGGACCCTGGCACACGGCCGCGCCGCCGCGCCGCATCTGCTGGTGGGCGAGAGCTACGGCGGCTTCCGGGCCCCCCGCCTCGCCCGCGCGCTGCAAACCGACGTGGGGCTGGGCGTGAAGGGGCTGCTGCTGGTGTCGCCGGTGCTGGATTTCGGCGCCTATTCGCAGGGGACCGACCCGATGGCGCTGGTGGCCCGCCTGCCCTCGGAGGCCGCCGTTGCCGCCGAGGCCGCCGGCCGCGCGCCCGACCTCGCGGCCGCCGAGGCCTATGCGCGGGGCGACTTCCTCGCCGATCTGCTGCGCGGCCCGCGCGACACCGCGGCGGTGGAGCGGCTGGTGGCGCATCTTGCCTCCCTCACCGGGCTCGACCCGGAGCTGCTGCGCCGCCACGCCGGACGCCTCGACCTCGCCACCTTCCGTCGGGCCCGCGCGCCCGGCGTCACGGCCAGCCTCTACGACGCCACCCTCGGCGACCCCGTCGCCTTCCCTTATGCCGCCTGGAGCGAACAGCCCGACGCCGTGCTCGACGCGCTGCGGGCGCCGCTCACCGCCGCGATGCTGGAGCTCTACCGCCGCTTCGCCTGGCAGCCCGACGGCACGAACGGCGGGCGCTACGAGGTGCTCAGCGACGCCGTCTGGCGCGCCTGGGGATGGGGGCACCGGATGTCCCCGCCGAGCGCCATGCCGGCGTTGCGCACCGCCCTCGCGCTCGATCCCGCGCTGCGCGTGACCATCCTGCACGGCCGTTCCGATCTGGTGACGCCCTATTTCGGCACCAAGCTGCTGCTCGAGCAGCTTCCCGCGATCGGCGACATGGACCGCCTGCGCCTGGAGGTCGTGCCGGGCGGGCACATGCTCTACCTGCGCGACGCCTCGCGACAGGCGCTGCATGCCGCCGGGGCGCACCTGCTGGAGCCACCGGCCTGAAAGAGGCAGGACTCCCCTGCGGAACCGCCCCATTCCCTCCGGTCCGACAGGAACGGCTTGGCCCTCAGCCGCGTGCGACACCCAAGGCGTCGCATTGCCGCCTGACCAACGGGCATCCTTAATTTTCCAGGAAAGAAAAACCAGGAGAGCCCCCGGCATCTTCCTGCCGGAGAGAAATCGGCCCCGGACGATAACCGGTTTTTAACGGCACCGTTTCAATCATTCCAGGAATACTAAATTATCAGATGCAAGCGCGGAAAAATGAAACGGGCCTTTTCCATTCAATTCATCCTGGCGTGCGTCATCGGCGTCGTCGGGCTTCTCTCCGTGGCTCTGGGCAGCTCCGTCTTCATGGGATCATGGAAGTCGTACCAGGCAGCGCGCAACGTGAGTGCCGCGACCACTGTCAGCCGCCAGTTGTTCGAGGCCCTGGCCGCGTTCCGCTCGGAACGGGGCACCGTCATCAGCCTGATGAACGCCGCAGCGGCAAGCCCGGACAATGCCTGGAAGGACCGCGTGCTTGCCCCCCGTGTGGCGGGCGAGCGGGCCTGGACAGAGGTGCAGCCCGCACTGGAGAAGCTCGCCATCGCCAATCTGGCCCCGGCGGTGCGCGCCATGCGGGCGTCCCATGAAAAGGTGACGGCATTGCGCGGGCAGATGGACTCCGCGCGCCTGCGTCCGCGTGCCGAGCGGGACCCGGCTCTTCTGCAGGCATGGCCGGGGGCCGGCCAGACCTATCTCGACGCCATCGCCGCGGTCATGGGGATGGTGGATTCCTCGCTCGGACGCAGCGACGCCGTCGTGGGCACCGATCTGACCATCAAGCGGATGGCCTGGGAGATGCGGGTGGCGATCGGCTCGCTCGATTCCCGCCTGGCCATCGCCACGGCCGCCGGCCATGCCTGGAGCCCGGAAGAATCGCGGGCCGCCGCCGGCGATTTCGGGGCAGCCAGGCTCGCCTGGCAGGTGCTGACCCCCATCGCCGATCAGGCCGAGACCCCGCCCGCCACCGCGCAGGCGATCCGCGGCGCGCAGGTCAATTTCACCGGCCCGGCGGCGGACCGTCAGCAAGGGCTGATCGCCGCCTTCAACCGCGGCCAGCCCCCCACCTTGACGCTCGCCGAGCTACAGCGGGACAACGTCGCCAACCAGGGACAGATCGTCGGCATCGCCGAGGCGGCGATGGCCCAGATGATCTCCTACGCCGAACAGCAGGCTTCCGCGGCCCTGCGTGCGCTGGCAATCGATGGCGGCCTGCTGCTGCTGGCCACGGTGCTGACCGCCGCGGGCATGGTCACGATCCACTTGCGGGTGACAGGCCCGATTCGGAAAATGACGGCCGTCATGCGGCGCTTGGCCGCCCACGAGCTGACCGTCGACATTCCGGGGACGAATCGCGGCGACGAGATCGGCGCGATGGCGGCGACGGTGCAGGTCTTCCGCGACAGCATGGCGGAAACCGACCGGCTGGCCGCGGAAAAGGAATCCTCGCAGCAGGCCCGCGAGAAGCGCTCCCAGGCCGTGCAGGCCCTGGTGGAAGAGTTCCAGACGGAACTGACGAACCTGGTGGGAAGCCTCTCGGTAGCCGCCAACGGCCTCGAGGACACGGCCCGCATGATGACTGCGGCCACGGAAACGACCGACACGCAGGTAAGTGCGGTCGCAGCCTCGGCCGGCGAGGCCAGCTCCGGCGCCGCGGCGGTCTCGGCCGCCACCGAGGAACTCAGTGCCTCGATCGCCGAGATCGGCCGTCGGCTGGACGAAACCGCCAACACGGCCCGCTCCGCGGTGGAGGAGGCACAGCGCACCAGCGGAGTCGTGCACCAGCTTGTCGAAGGGGCGGAGAAGATCGGCGCCGTGGTGGAGCTAATCTCCGACATCGCCGGGCGTACCAATCTTCTGGCACTCAATGCCACCATCGAGGCGGCCCGCGCCGGCGATGCCGGGAAGGGCTTCTCGGTGGTTGCCTCGGAGGTGAAAAGCCTGGCCCAGCAGACGACCAAGGCGACCAGCGAGATCGGCAGCCAGGTTGGCGGGATCCAGGAGGCGACCCGTCAGGCCGTCACGGCGATCGAAGGGATCGTCAGGCTGATCGGGCAAATCAGCGACATCGCCTCCTCCATCGCGGCGGCGGTGGAGGAACAGAACGCGGCGACGGCCGACATCGCCCGCAACGTTCACCAGACCGCCAGCGGCGTCCAGGACGTGACCGTCAGCATCGGCGGGGTCCAGCAGGCAACCGAGGGCACCGGCCAGGCTGCCCAGCGCGTGCTGACGGCGGCGAGCGACCTCGCCCAGCAATCGCAGAGCCTCGGCAAGCAGGTGGAGCATTTCGTCGTCGGGCTGCAGGCCGCCTGAGGCCGCGCCCGGCGCGCGGAACTTCCTGGCGCGAAGACGCCTGGGATTCCTGTCGCCTCCCCTCACGGGGGGCGGCGGGAGAGGCGGGATCGCGACCCAGCCTCCGGAAAGACATGCCGGCCCGCCCTCTTGCCGTCCGGCGGGCTCCCGGAAATTTCCAGGGCCACCCAATTTCCAGGGCCGCCCAATCTCCAGGGCGCCGGTCTCTTTCAATTTTCGAGAAGAATGGTCGGAGCGACGGGATTCGAACCCACGACCCCCAGTCCCCCAGACTGCGGACAGGCATTTTTTGGCAGCTCCCATAGGGTAGCTTTCAATTCCATGATATCGCATTCATGTATTGGAATCAGTATGTTGCGCCATCATACCTTCAGTTCGATGCAGCCGTTAGATTACACCGGATCACTCTGGGTAGCAGACATTCTGCTACCCCAGCGCTACCCCAGATCCCATCCGGAATGGCCATGCCGACCGTCAAGCTAACCAGCCGAGCCGCGTCAACCTTCCCCTGCCCGCCAGGTCCGCCTGGGCCATCCGAGGTGACGTATTGGTCTTCTGACCTGCCTGGCTTCGGCCTGCGTTGCCGCGTGAGTGGTGTGCGCACATGGCTGGCGCAGCTGCGCACCAAGACTGGGCAAACGCAACGGCACACTCTCGGCGACGCGGCCTTGGTGAAGTTCTCCGACGCACGGAAGGCCGCATCTGAACTGATCGCCAAGGCCAAATCGGCCAGGACCCGGCCGCTGACCGCAAGCGGGAACGGGAAGCCCTCAAGGTCCGGGATCTTGTGATGCGCTACCTCGCCTACCAGGAACCCAGGATGAAGCTGCGCAACTACGCCGAGCTGAAGCGCCATCTCGAGTCGCACGCCAAGCCCCTGCATACCGATCGGGTGCGGCAAGTCACGCAGCGCTCCGTGGTCGACCTGTTGCAGAGGCTCGCCAAGACCGCACCGGTCGCCGCCAACCGCGTCCGGGGCAGCCTGTTCGCCATGTTCGCCTAGGTCGTCGACTCATAAAGATCGACACCAGATCCTTGCAGCGACGAGTTTGA
>CALNAL010000023.1 GCA_937874445.1 uncultured Acetobacteraceae bacterium
AAGGCAAGGAAGGTGTTCTCCTTTCGGGAAAGGAGAACCAGGAAAGCTTTATTCCATAAGGCTCCGCGCCTGTGTCATGCGCGGAGCCCAACGAACAAAAGTCCTTTTTGCTTCTTTTTCCTTCAGGAAAAAGAAGGCCTTCCCTTGGGCGCTCCGGAAAGGAGGGGCATTTCAGAGGGGGGGCAAAGGCAGAAAATGGCCGTTTTCCCCGCGGCAGGCGGCCTGTGGCGCGGGACGTCTCTTGTGGCGGAGGGGAAATGACGCCACCTTGAGCACGATTGAAACGTCCGGTCCCCTCGGAGCCCGGTCTCCTCGGAGAAAGTCTGCCGTGCTCACCCGTCGTGCCGCCCTGACCCTCTCCTGCGCCTCCGCGCTGGCCGCCTGTGCCGCGCCGGGGCCCGCCGTCGCGCGCGTGGGGCCCGACAGTTTCGCCCCCCTGGTGCGCAAGGTGCTGCCGGCCGTGGTCAATATCGCCGTGGTCGAGCAGGTGACCACCGGGGACGACCCGCTGGCCACTCTGCCTCCCCAGCTGCGCCGCCAGTTCCGCGACCGCTATCCCCAGCGCAAGCGCGAGGTGCGCGGGGCGGGCTCGGGGTTCCTCATCGACCCCTCCGGGCTGATCGTGACCAACGGCCACGTGGTGCAGGGGGCCTCGCGCATCGTCGTGGCGCTCGAGGGCGGGCAGGAGATGCCGGCGAACGTGGTGGGGATGGACGAGCTGACCGATCTCGCGCTGATCCGCGTCAGCCCCGGATCGCCGCTGCCCGCCGTGGCCTGGGGCGACAGCCGCACCTTGCAGGTGGGCGACTGGGTGATGGCGGCCGGCAATCCCTTCGGCCTGGGCGGCTCGGTGACCGCCGGCATCGTCTCGGCGCGCGGACGCGACATCGGGGCGGGGCCGTTCGACGACTTCATCCAGATCGACGCGCCGATCAATCCCGGCAACTCCGGCGGGCCGCTGTTCAACGTCGAGGGCGAGGTGGTGGGGATCAACTCGGCGATCTACTCGCCCACCGGCTCCTCGGTGGGCATCGGCTTCGCCATCCCCAGCGAGCTGGCCGCGCGCATCACCGCCGAGCTGGCCGAGAAGGGGCATATCGACCGCGGCTGGCTCGGGGTTTCCATGCAGGACATCCGCGCCCCCGGCGTGGCCGTGGCGGAGGTGGCGCGCGGCGGGCCGGCGGGACGCGCCGGCGTGCGGGCGGGCGACGTGATCCTCGCCGTCAACGGCAAATCGGTGGACGATTCCCGCGCCCTGCTGCGCGCCGTCGCCGCCGTCACCCCCGGACAGGGCGTGCGCTTGACGTTGCGCCGCCAGGGGCGCGAGATCGACCTGTCCGTGACCGTCGGCCGACGGCCCTCCTCGGAGCAATAGGCCCTTCACCCGGAGCAACCAGAGGCAGCAGATGCGTATTCTCGTGGTGGAAGACGACAAGGACGTCGCCGGCTTCATCCTCAAGGGACTGAAGGAAGCCGGGCACGTCGTCGAACATGCCGACAACGGCCGCGACGGCCTGTTTCTCGCCGCCAGCGAGAATTTCGACGCCATCGTGCTCGACCGCATGCTCCCCGGCGGGGTGGACGGGCTGCGCCTGCTGGAGACCCTGCGCTCGCAGAACAACCAGACGCCGGTGCTCTTCCTCTCCGCGCTTGCCCAGGTGGACGACCGGGTGAAGGGCCTCAAGGCGGGCGGCGACGACTACATGACCAAGCCCTTCGCCTTCGCCGAGCTGCTCGCGCGCGTCGAGGCGCTCACCCGCCGCGGCAAGACCGAGGCGCCGGTGACCCGGCTCGCCGCCGGCGACCTGGAGATGGACCTGCTCTCGCGCTCCGTCCGGCGCGCCGGGCAGAAGATCGACCTCCAGCCGCGCGAGTTCCGCCTGCTCGAATATCTCCTGCGCCATGCCGGCCAGGTGGTGACCCGCACCATGCTGCTCGAGGGGGTGTGGGACTACCACTTCGACCCGCAGACCAACGTGATCGACGTGCATGTCTCGCGGCTGCGCCAGAAGGTGGACAAGCCCTTTCCGACCGCGCTGATCCACACCGTGCGCAACGCCGGCTACATGCTGCGGGCCGAGTAGGAAGACTGTGGCGGGCGGGCTGACGGCACGCACCGGCTTCCTCGGGCCGCGCCTGGCCCGGGCGCGGGCGCATCTGCGCCGGCAGTGGTGGCTCTTGATGCATCCGCGCACGCTGATGCGGTCGGCCGGGGTGCGCTTCGGGCTGATCTATGCCGCGCTGTTCTCGGCCTGCGCGCTGGCGCTCGCCGCCTTCCTGTGGTGGTCCACCGCGGGGCTGCTCGACCGCCAGGCCGACGCCGCCATCAATGCCGACGCGCAGGGGCTGGTGGAGCATTTTCTCGACGGGCCGGCCGTGCTCGCCGAGATCATCCAGGAGCGGCTGGTCGCCAACATCAACGACGACGCCATCTACCTGCTGACCGACGCCCAGGGCCAGCCGGTCGCCGGCAACCTCGCGACCTGGCCGGCGGCGATGACCCCCGACGTGAGCATCGCCGAGCTGCCGATCGACCGCGCCGGGGTGCACGGCTTCGCGCGCATCCACCAGTTCGTGCTGCCGGGCGGGTTCCACCTGTTGGTGGGGCGCGATGTGCAGGGGCGGGTGCAGATGCGCCGCATCCTCGGCGACGCGCTGCTGTGGACCCCGGCCATCGTGCTGGTGATGGCCATCCTCGGCGCCCTGGTGATGCGCGGGCTGTTCCGCGCCACCCTCTCCGAGATCGCCGCCACCGCCTCGGCGGTGAGCCGCGGCGACCTCACGCGCCGGCTGCGCCTCTCCGGCCTGGGCGACGAGTTCGACCGGGTGGCCGAGGAGATCAACCACATGCTGGAGCGGCTCGCCTCGCTGATGGACGGGGTGCGCCAGGTCTCCAACGCCATCGCCCACGACCTGCGCACGCCCATCACGCGGGCACGGGCGCGGCTGGAGGATGCCGCCCGCTCGGCGCAGTCGGAGGCCGATCTGCGGGCGGCCATCGAGCGGGCGCAGTCGGACCTCGACGACATCGTCAAGGTGTTCCAGGCGCTGCTGCGCATCTCCGAGATCGAGGCGGGGGCGCGGCGCTCGGCCTTCGCGCGGGTCGATCTCGGGCCGCTGCTGTTCGACCTCGCAGAACTTTACGCAGCCGCCGCCGAGGAGCGCGGGCAGACGCTGGCCTACCAGATTCCCCCCATTCTGCCGGCCTTCGGCGACCGCGATATGCTCCAGCAGGCGGTTGCCAACCTGCTCGACAATGCCCTCAAATTCTCCCCGCCGGGCAGCACCATCCGGCTGGAGGCGAAGAGCGTGGCAGGACGCGTGGAGATTCTGGTGGCCGATCAGGGGGCGGGCATTCCCGCGGGCGACCGCAAGCGGGCGACCGAGCGGTTCTTCCGCGGCGAGCAGGCGCGCAACACGCCGGGCTCCGGGCTCGGGCTGGCGCTGGTGGCGGCGGTGGCCACGCTGCACGACGGCGAGCTGCGGCTGGAGGACAATGCCCCCGGACTGCAGGCGGTGATCAGCCTGCCCGCCCCCCGCGCCGTGCCGGCGGCGAAGCGTGCCAATGCCGGCAAGGCGGGAGTGGGCAAGATGGCAGCGGGCAGGACGGGAGCGGGCCGGGCGGGGGAACCGGAAGGGTGAGGCCGGGACGGCGCACCCATGTCCAAACCGTCACGTTTGGGCCAATCCGCGGTACGGCGATCTGTGCTTGATTGCACTCCCATGAAGGGCATCCTCCGTTCCCGCCGGTGGCTGCTGGTGGCGCCCATCGCCTTGTGGGGCGCCGCCGGGGGGGATTCCGCCCGGGGGGACACCGCGCGCAGCCCGGAGGCGGAAGAGGTCCCGCCGATGCGCGTGACCTCCGACAGCGAGGAATACTGCGAGACCCTGTGGCATCAGCTGCGCACCCAGCTGCGCGCCCGCCAGCACAGCCCCGCCACCGAGCAGGCCAAGGACCTCGCCCGCGAGGGGTGGCGGATGTGCGGGGAGGGCCATCTGCGCCCCGGCATCCTGCGCCTGCGCCGGGCCTTGCAGCTGATCCGCGACGAGGACCGGCAGCTCGACGGGCCCGCGGCGAAGGAAAAGCCCTGAGAGGATAGAGAGGGTCAGCGGGTTCCCGCGCGGGCCTTCCAGGCGTCCAGGATGTGGCGGGTGAGCCCGGCGTAGTCGCCGTTGAAATGGTGGTTGCCGGGCATCTTCACCACGTCGGCGGCGGTGCCGGCCAGCACCGGGCAGGCCGAGGCATCCTTGCCCGTGCTTTCGGAACTGTAGATGCACTGCACCACCCCGGCCGGCAGGCGCTGCAGCTGCGGGGCCATCGGACGCGCGCTCGCGCTCGGGGGCGCGCCCAGCCAGCCGACGACACGGATTTCGAAATCCGCCCCGGAGGAGAGCGCCACCAGCGAAAGCAGCTCCACGTGGGCGCGCAGGTCCTCGGGCAGCAGCGGATAGACGAAGGGCAGCACGTCGGCCCCGAAGGAGTAGCCGATCAGCGCCACGTGCTCGGCGTGCCAGCGCGCCATGTAGACGCGCAGCACCCGCGCGAGGTCGGTCGCCGTCTGCTCGGGCGTGCGCTCCGACCAGAAGTAGCGCAGGCTGTCGAAGCCGACCGCGGAGACCCCCTCGTCGTGCAGGCGCTGGGCGATGCTGCGGTCGATGTCGCGCCAGCCGCCGTCGCCGGAAAGCACCACGGCGAGCCGGCCGCTGGTGGTTTTGCCCGCTGACGATCCGCCCGCTGACGATCCGACCGCCGGCAGCTCGACCACCGGCAGGTCGGCGATGCTGCCTTCCTCCGGGGCGGTCGTGGCCAGATGCGCGGCGACGAGGGCGGCCAGCTGCTCGGAGGCGTTGGCGCCCGCGGGCAGGTCGCGGCGGGTGAAGGCCGGGCCGGCGCGGAAATGCGCGGCCGCGTCGGCGGGCCAGGCGGGGCTCGCGCCGATCTCCCAGAAGCCGTTGACCTTGGTGGCCCCGCGTCCGCAAGGCAGGGCGGCGACGGCGGGGCTCTCCTGCGGGTCGATCGCCACCGCGCCGGCCACCGAATTGACCGGGGCGAGGGTCAGCACGCGGCCGGCCAGGGCCCCGCCGGCACCGAGGCCGGCCAGGATCGGCAGGAAATACCGCTCCTGGCCGTTCTGGCGCTGAAGCTGACGGGTGATGGTCTCGACGTCGCCCTCCATCAGGTGGCAGGCCGTGGCGGCGGTATCGATGTGCGAAAGATAGAAGGCGCTGTCCACCCCGATCACCAGGGCGTTCGCCGTGGCCAACCGGTCGGCCGCGGCCTGTTCGGCTGGTCCCCAGCCGTCGGCCCCGGAGAAAAGAATGACGACCCCGCGCAGGTCCCCCTGCGGCCGCGCCAGATGCAGCGTGCCGTAGCGGGTGGGGGGCAGGGCGGCGGCGGATGCGGTCATCGGGGCGGCCAGCGCTGAAGGAGAGAGGGCGGGGAGGAGCAGCAGGGCACCCAGCAGGATGCCCGGCAGGGCGGCGAGGCGGAACATGGCGGGCTCCGAAGGGTCAGGTGCTGCACAGGCGGGCCACGTCGGCCAGCGACAGAAGCGAACCGAAGGGGCCGGAGGTGGCCAGATAGCGCGGCTCCCACTCCGGGTTGAACTTGCTCTTGAAGCTGCGCAGGCCGGCGAAATTGTAGATCCGGCAGCCGTAGCGCCAGACCAGGCAGGAGAGGCGGTGCCACGGCGAGGCCAGCGGCGTGGCCACGATGCCCGACAGCGGCACCATGCCCAGGCTGAAGCGGCGGAACCCGGCCTCCTTGAGGTGCAGCGCCAGCCGGGTGAAGAGGAATTCCATGGTGTAGGCCGAGGCGCCCTCGACGTGGCGCATCACGCCGACCGTGGCCTCGCTCTGCAGGTCGGTGGTCATGAAGCTGACGAAGGCCACCGGCTTGCCGTTCTGGCGGGCCAGCATCACCGACTGCGGGGCCAGCCAGGCCGGCGTGAAGGCCGCCACCGAGAAGGCCTTTTCATGAGCCCGGCGCTGGCGCAGCCAGGCGTCGGAAATTTCGCGCAGCACCGGCAGGATGTCGCGCACGCCGTCCGGGCCGATCACCTCGGTGGTCAGCCCCTCCCGCTCGCCGCGGCGCAGCGCGTAGCGCAGGTTGGTGCGGGTGGGGCCCTCCAGGCCGAAGCCCGGCAGGTCGATGCGGGCCTCCTCGCCCAGCTTGATGAGCCGCAGCCCGGCCTCGAGGTAGAGCGGCAGGCTGTCGGGGCGAACCTGGTAGAAGGCGGCGCGGCCGTCGTGGGCGTGGGCGATCTCGACCAGGCTGGCGATCAGCCCCGGCCAGGCCTCGCGCGGGCCCACCGGGTCGTAGAGCGCGACCCAGGTGCGGCCGCGCTTGGCATAGGCGAGGAAGGCCCGGCGGTCGGCCGAGAAGAGGAAGCTCTTGTCGCCCATCATCGCCAGCACCGCGTCGCTGCGTTCCTGGGAGCGGATGATGCAGGCGGCCGTGGCCAGATCCTCCGTCGAGGGGGGCGCGAGCCGCCCCGAGGCCGGCCGCAGCCCCTGCCACAGCGCCAGCACGGCCGTGAACAGCGCCGCGCCCAGCGTGGCCCGCAGCGCGCGCGGCGCCTTCTCGTCGAAGGCGAACTGCCAGAACAGGTCGTTGCTGTAGGGGACCGCGCGGAAGGCGAACATCCACATCCAGCCGGCGAACAGCAGCACCGCGGCGACGGCCGAGAGCCCCAGCGGCGAGATCTCCAGGTCGAACAGGCTGGCCGGGCGGCTGAAGCTGTGCCGGGTGGCCAGCAGCAGCAGAAGAAGAACCGTCAGAACCCCGGCCTCGAAGAAGGCCAGGCCCTTGGCCAGCGCCAGCACCAGGCTGGCGGCCGTGAGGGCGGTGGCGAGCCACCAGGAGCCGTCGGTGCGCCGCCACAGGCCGCGCGCGGCGAACAGCAGGAACACCCCGAGGATGCTGCCCAGCAGGTTGGCGCTTTCCACCATCCACAGCGGCAGGATCTGCTCCAGCACTTCCAGGCGGTATTTGAAGGCCGGGGTGGCGCCGGAGACCACCAGCATGACCCCCACCGCAACGGCGATGAGCGAGACGAAGACCGGGCCGAGCCGTGCCGGGGGCAGGCGCGCGATGATCGGCGCGGCGCGGCGGCTGGCCGCTTCCAGACGCGGCAGCATGCCGCGCGCCTCGAAGCCGCCCAGCAGCAATGCCGAGAGCGCCAGCGGGGCCAGGAAGTAGAGGGCACGATAGGCCAGCAGCGCCGCCACCGCCGTGTTGGGGTGCACCGAAGTGCCCAGGATGAACAGCATCGCCGCTTCGAACACGCCCACCCCGCCCGGCGTGTGGCCGATCACCCCCAGCAGCAGGGCGGCGGAGTAGACGGCGAGGTAGGTGGCGAAGGAGACCCCGGCGGCCGGCAGCAGCACCCACAGCGCGATGGCGGCGCCCACCACATCGACGGCGACGAAGGCGAACTGGCCGAGCATGAAGCCGCAGCCGGGCAGGTCGACATGCATGTCGCGCCCGTGCCGGCCATGCCAGGTGAACTGCCGCCCGTGGCGCCCGCACAGCAGCAGCGCCGCCACGGTCAGCGCCACGCCGGCCGCGCCGATCACTTGCAGCGCCGGCAGGGGCATGCCCGACAGGGCCGCCATCGGCGCGGCCGCCAGCAGCGTGCCCAGCCCGCCGAAGGCGACCAGCGCCAGGCCGAAGCTCGCGGCCAGCAGCACGCTCTGGCGTGTCACGGCCAGCGCCCCCACGCCGTCGGCGGCGAACACGCGGCAGCGCACCGCGCCGCCGGTCAGCGCCCCGAAGCCGATGGCATTGCCGAGCGCCGTGCCGGCGAAGCTGCCCACGAACAGATTTGCCGGCGAGACCCGCGCGTGGATCTCGCGCAGCGCCAGCCAGTCACGCCCGATGATGCCCGCATAGCTCAGCGCCGTGCCCAGCACCGCCAGACCGAGGGTGCCCGCGGAGACTTGCGTGAGGGCCTGGATGATGGCCCGGTAGCTGAGGTCCGCCGTGGCGCGCTGCAGCAGGGCCAGCAGCGCCACGCAGCCAACCACGCCCAGCAGCGGCAGCAGCTTCGACCAGCGCCGGCGCGGGGGGGGGACGAGGGATGACTGGGCCGGTCCGAGGGACTCGTGCGGCTCCGCCGAAGGCACGTTGACCATGGGGTATCGCTTATCCTGGAAGATCAGGCTCTGGGACAAAAGGACAACAAGGCGCTCGCCGGGCGTGGTCTTCCAGCCAGCTTGCCCGACAGAACTTAGCCAAGCCTCAATCTGTGGCAATATCGGGCCGGTTGCGGGGCATTTGTGGCGCCGTGGCGGTTTTGTCATGCACGGGTCAGGAAGGGAAGCCGTGCCGCGGCGTCAACCGCCGGCCAGGGTGCGCGTCAGCTCTTCGCGATAGCGGGCCTGGCGATGGACCAGCTTCGGCGACGGCTCGAGACGGGCCGCCGCCAGGGCGTGGATGCGGGTGATCTCTTCCATCTGCCGGCGCATCGGCATCCGCGCGGTGAGGCTGCGCGCATGGCGGCGATGCATGTTCAGCGCCGCCGAGACCACCGCCACCTGGCCGCTGCTGTCCGCCAGGGCCTCCAGGTAGAGCCGCCAGTCGCCGGCCAGGCGGAAGCTGTCGAGGTCCCCGCAGCGCTCCAGCGCGCCCAGCAGCGTGCTGCGCCGCCACAGCACCGCGCTGACGTTGAGGATCAGGTTGCGCTCGCCCAGGAAGCGCGCGGCGAACTCCCGCGAGGAATAGACCCCGTCGTGCGTCAGTGCCGCGGCGCCGCTTTGGCGGTAGTACTCGTGATAGCTCGGCCCCAGGGGGTTGCCGTCGGCATCGATGCTGCGGCTGTCGCAGAAGGCCAGGTCGAGGTCGGGCAGCTCGCGCGCCTGGGCGGCGAGCGAGGCCAGCAGCTCCGGATCGGCGTCGTCGTCGGCCTCGGCGATCCAGAGGAACGTGCCCTCCGCCAGCTCCGCCGCGCGCCGCCACTGGCGGAAGGCCGACCCCGAGGGACGCGCCCGCGCCTCGATGCGCAGCGTGCGCTGCCAGTCGGCGGCGACACGGCGGGCGACCTCCAGGCTCGCATCCGTCGAGCCGTCGTCGAGGAGGAGAACCTCCGTGACGGGATGGGTCTGGGCGAACACCGACGCGAGGCGGCGCTCCAGATAGGAGGCGTAGTTGCACGACAGCACGGCCACCGAGACCCTGGGCAGGCCCGGGAGCAGCTCGTCGAGCAGCGCCTGGGCATAGGGCGCGAAGGCGAAGCGCTCCTGGGCCCGCATGGCGAGGCGGGCCCGGGTGGGTTCGGTCGCGAGCGGAGTCAGCAGCCGCAGCAGCGCGTCGGCCAGGGCCACGGCATCGCCCATCGCCACCGAGATGCCGGCCGCCAGGCGGCGCAGCAGGTCGGGGATGCCCCCCGATTCCTCGAAGGCCGCCACCGGCAGCCCGCTGCACAGCGCCTCCAGCACCACCGTGGGGAAGGGGTCCTCGCGCGAGGTGAGCACGAAGGCATCGGCGGCATTGAACCAGGGGGCGACATCCTGCTGCCAGCCGGCCAGACGGAAGGTGCCGGTGGCCTCCGCGGCGGCGATTTCCGGGGCCAGCCAGCCGCGCAGCTCGGGGTCGAGGCTGCCGACCCAGCAGAAATGCACGTTTCCCCGCCGGGCGCCGCCGTGCTCCTCGGCGCGCTGCTGGCAGGCCCGCCAGGCTTGCAGGAACAGATCGAAGCCCTTGCGCAGGTCGGCATGGCCGGCGCCGAGCACCAGGCGATCGCGCGGCCCGAGCTTGAGCGTGCGGCGCAGACGGGCGCGGGCGGCGGGGTCGAAGCTGACCGGGGTGTAGCAGCCCTGCGGGCGGATCAGGGTCTGCTCCGGGGGCAGGGGGGTCAGCGAGACGAAGGCGTCATGCACCGGGGCGGCGGGGAAGATCACCCGCCGCGCCGCCGCCGCGCCCTGCTGGGCGCCTTCCAGCAGATGGCGCTCGCGCAGCAGGCGGGGCAGCTCGTGGATCAGCAGGACCGACTCCACGCCGGCCTCGCGCAGCACCGGCACCGCCCAGGCGGCGGCGGCGGTGTTGACCAGCGCCCGCACCACGCCCCGTGCCGCCGCCTCGGCACAATAGGCGGCCAGATCCTCGTGCCGCGCCAGCACCCGGGTGGGCGCGATGCGGGCATATTCCGCCGCCATCTCTCCCCCCTCGAGCAGCAGGAACTCCACCTGCACCCCGCAGCGGCGGGCGAAACTGCGGCCGATCTGGAGCAGCAGATGCTGCGCGCCGGCGGGAAAGGCGTCATGGCCGACCAGCAGCAGCCCCGCCCGCCGCTCCGGCGCGGCCACGGCGCGGGCGGTGGCGTTGAGCCAGGCCCCGCCGAAGTGCAGGTCGGGCTCGAGGTAGGCGCCCTCGGCCCACTCGTTCCAGGCGTTCACACACACCAGGCGCTCGCCGAAAAAGGGAGTGCGGGCGCTGCGTTCGACCAGGGCGGAAAGCCATTTCTCGTAGGCGGCGGGGGTGGCGCCGTGCAGCACCAGGCCCTGGCCCTGGCGACGGGGATCGTTGTCCCAGCCCGGAACCGCCGTCTTGATCAGGGGGTAGGCGGGCGGCGGCTCGGCCAGCGAGGCTTCGGCGACCTCGGAATAGTCGTAGACCTTGGCGCGGGCCGCGAAGTCGAACCAGCGCAGCGCGGCATTGCAGGGGGACAGGGCGTTGACCAGCTTGTGCGGCGGAAATTCCACCGCGCCGTCGAAACCCCACGGGCGCGGGTCCTCGGCCCCGAAGCTCTGCGCCATCACCAGGACGGGGTCTTCGCCGTGGCGCTCGCGGAAGAGGCGGCGCCAGCGCGAGAGGACGGCCGCGCAGTCGGGGATGGCCCCGGCCCGATAGACCATCAGCAGCGGGCGGCCGCCGAGGCGAAGATAGCGCGGATCGCGGAAATGGCGGGCGAAGTCGTCAACCAGCGGGATCTCGTCGGCCGGCTGCCAGCGCTGGGCGATGAGAACCTGGTCCTCCGAACCGTCCCAGCGGCGGGTCCAGTTCTCGTTCGCCCACATCAGGCAGAAGGGAAAATCGATGGAGCGGTCGGCGAGAAAGGCCTCCAGCGGGCGCTCGAGCAGGCGACGGCCGTTGAACGAATAGAAATAGAACACGAACCCGCCCAGCCC
>CALNAL010000024.1 GCA_937874445.1 uncultured Acetobacteraceae bacterium
CCCCCAGACCGCCTGGGCCGCGATGCCGGTCGGCGTGGCGCTGCCCAGCGAGGCGGCCGATCTCCAGCGGGCCGACGCGGCCATGCGCCAGCTGATCGCCGCGGGGCGGCAGCGCCACAAGGACGCGGTCGAGGTCTCGCCTCCGAAAATCGCCAAGGTGCGCGACGTGGCGCGCGACCTCGCGCGGGTGCGGCTGCCGCGGCCGAAGGCGCCGGTCGTCTCCCTGCTCGTGCCGATGTTCAACGAGCTGGACATGACGGTCGCCTGCCTGATGGCGATCCAGCGCGCCAAGCCGAAGCTCGATTTCGAGGTGGTGGTGGCCGACGACGCCTCCACCGATCCCCAGGCCGCGCTGCTCGCGGAGGTGGCCAACCTGGTCTACGTGCGCCAGGAGCACAACCTCGGCTTCCTGCGCAACTGCAACGCCGCCTGGACGCGCTGCCGCGGCGACTATGTCCTGCTGCTCAACAACGATGCGCAGCTGCTGCCCGGCGCCCTGGAGGCGCTGGTGGCCGCCCTCGCGGCGGATGACACCCTCTCCGGGGCCGGGGCCAAGCTGCTCTATCCCAACGGGCGCCTGCAGGAGGCCGGCTGCACGCTGCACCCCAACGGCGAGAGCGGCATGGTCGGCCTGTTCGACGACCCCGCCGCGCCGGGCTACTGCTACGACCGCGACGTGGACTACTGCTCCGGCGCCGCCCTGCTGGTGCGCCGCGCGCATGTCGGCGAGACCCTGTTCGACGAATCCTACGCGCCCGCCTACTGCGAGGATGCCGACCTCTGCCTGCGCCTGATCGCCGCCGGCGGACGCATCCGCTACATCGCCGCAGCCGAGGTGGTGCATCACCTCAGCGTCTCCACCAATCGCCTCAGCATGGCGCGCAAGCTGCGCGGCATCGCGCGCAACCAGCAGCGCCTCTGCGAGCACTGGGGCGATCTGCTGCGGAGCCGAAACGAGGCGAAGGTGCTCGCCTTCTACCTTCCCCAGTTCCATCCCACCCCCGAGAACGATCTCTGGTGGGGCGCGGGTTTCACCGAATGGAGCAACGTGGCCAAGGCGCGGCCCAGCTACGCGGGCCACTACCAGCCGCACCTGCCGACCGACCTCGGCTACTACGATCTGCGCGTTCCCGACACGCTGCGCCGCCAGTCGGAGCTGGCACTGCGTTATGGCATCGCGGGATTCTGCGTCTACCACTACAACTTCGGCAGCCGGCGGCTTCTCTCCGCGCCGATCGAGACGGTGCGCGCGCATCCCGAGATCCCCTTCCACTGGTGTCTGTGCTGGGCCAACGAGAACTGGACCCGCCACTGGGACGGCGGCGAGCGTTCCATCCTCGTCGCGCAGGAATACGACGAGGCCACGCTCGATTCGGTCGTTTCGGATGCGGTCGAACAGGCGGCCGACCCGCGCTACATCCGCGTGGGCGACCGGCCGATGTTCCTCGTCTATCGCCCGTTGCAGCTGCCCGACCCGGCGGCCTTCGCCGCGCGGTGCCGGAGCGCCTTCGCCGCGGCGGGATTCGCGGGGGTGCATCTCGTCTATGTCGAGAGCATGGAAGCGGTGGATCGCAAGATCACGCCGGGCGACATCGGATTCGACGCCGCCGTCGAGTTTCCCCCGCACGGGCGCGCCGTGGCGGCCACCTCCCCGGCCGACGTGCTCAAGGAGGACTGGAGCGGCTACCGCTATGATTATCCCGAAACCGTTATGAGTTTCCTCGACCGCCCGACCGTGCCCTACCCGCGCTACCCGGCGGTGTTCCCCGAGTGGGACAACACCGCGCGCCAGCCGCTCCGGGGCACCAGCTTCGACGGGACGTCCCCCGAGGCGTTCCGCGTCTATGTCGAGGAAAAGATCGACGAGGCGCGGAACTTCCTGCCCGCCGGGAAGCGGTTTCTGTTCGTCAACGCCTGGAACGAATGGGCGGAGGGGACTCACCTCGAGCCCGATGCCGGCTACGGCCACCGCTGGCTGGAAGCCCTGCGCGACGCGGTGACGGCGAGGTCGTGGTCATGAGCCCCGCCGATCTTTCCGCGATTCCCATCACCTTTGTCGGCCATCCCTTCGCGCCGATCGGCATGGGCGAGCAGTTGCGCAGCCACATCCAGGCCGCCACCGCGCTCGGCCTGCACCACCGCGTGCTCGATATCTTCCGCTATGCCCAGCGCACCGACCCGGCGCATTTCGCCACGGTGGGCGCGCTGGAGCGGCGTGACATCCCAGGCGGCATCCGCATCTTCCATGTCAACGGCGACGAGGTGGGGCCGGTGCTCGAGGCCTTCGCCGCGCGCGGGGGGGATTTCGCGGCCGGCTACAACATCATTGTTCCGGCATGGGAACTTCCTGTCTACCCCAAGGCCTGGGTGCCGGCGCTGCAACGCTTCGACGAGGTGTGGGCGCTCTCGCACTTCATCGAGAAGAGTCTCGCGGCCGCGGGGCTGGAGAGCCACTTCGTCGGCCAGTCGGTGGAACTGCCGGCGGGACCGAACCTGCCGCGCCGATACTTCGGGATTCGCGAATCCGCCTTCGTCCTGCTGAATTTTTTCGACATCTCCTCCTGGCCCACCCGCAAGAATCCCGAGGCGGTGCTGCGCCTGTTCGAGATCCTGCGCCGCGACGCCCCCTTCCGCGACCTCCAGCTCGTGCTCAAGGTCAAGAACGGCGAGGCGGGGGCAGAGGACTGGGCGAAGACGGTGGCCGACGATCCGCAGATCCGGGTGATCCCCACGCCGCTCGATACCGCCGGCGTGCGCAGCCTGATCTCCTGTTGCGACTGCTTCGTCTCTCTGCATCGCGCCGAGGGGTTCGGGCGCGGCCTCGGCGAGGCGATGGCGCTGGGCCGCCTCGCGCTCGGCACCTACTGGTCGGGCAACGTCGATTTCATGACCCCCGAGAATTCCCTCACGGTTCGCGCGAAACAGGTGAAGCTGCGCCGCAGCGATTATCCGTACGCCGCGGGCCAGTCGTGGGCCGAGCCCGACGTGGAGCACGCCGCCGCGCTGCTGCGCCCGGTGCTCGACGACCCCGCGCGCGGCCAGGCGATCGCACGGCGCGGCCGGGCCGACGTGCTGCGCACCCACGGCAATCGCGCGGTGGGCCTGCGCATTCTCGACCAGCTGGAGCGCATCGCCGCGGCGGAACGGCACGCGCCGCTCCCCCCGGTCAAGCCTTCGCGAGCAAAGCCCGAACGCAGGAAGCCAGCGAAAGCGAGGCGGTGAGCCCCGGGCTCTCGATGCCGAACATCTGCACCAGACCGGGGATGCCGTGCGTCCGCGGCCCCTCGATGCGGAAGTCCGGCGAGGGCGCGCCGGGCGGGGCGATCTTGGGGCGGATGCCGGCATAGCCCGCCTGCAACGCCCCCTCGGCCAGATCGGGCCAGTAGCGCCGCACCGCCGCGTAGAATCCCGCGGCACGGGCCAGATCGACGCGATAGTCGATGCCGGCGATCCATTCCACGTCCGGTCCGAAGCGGGCGGCCCCGGCGAGGTCGAGCGTGAGATGCACGCCCAGGCCCCCCGCCACCGGCACCGGATAGATCAGCCGCGAGAACGGCGCCCGGCCGGCGAGGGTGAAGTACGACCCTTTGGCATAATACGGTTTCGGAACGAGATCCCGCGGCATGCCCTCCAGCGCCGCGGCCAGGCCCGGCGCGCCCAGGCCGGCGGCGTTGACCAGCAGCCGGCAGCCCAGTCGCATCGGCGCCTCCCCGCCCACCGCCAGCTCGTGGCCGGCGGCGCCGACCCGTCCGCCGAGCACGGGGCTGCGAAAGACGAAGATGGCGCCTGCCTCTTCCGCCTCGCCCTGCAGCGCCAGCATGTAGGCGTGGCTGTCGAGGATGCCGGTGGCCCCCGATTCCAGCGCGCCGAAGCAGTGCAGCGCGGGCTCCTGCGCGGTGGCCTCGGCGGCGCTCAGCAGGCGCATCCGTTCCACCCCGTTGGCCTCGGCGCGCGCCTTGATCGCGGCGAGCTGCCCCACCTCCTCGGGCGAGGTGGCCACGATCAGCTTGCCGCAGTTGCGGGCCGTCACGCCGTGCGCGTCGCAGAATTCGTAGAGCCGGCGCCGGCCTTCCACGCACAGCCGCGCCTTGAGGCTGCCCCGGGGATAGTAGATGCCGGCATGGATCACCTCGCTGTTGCGGCTGGAGGTGTGGGTCCCGATGGCTTCCTCGGCTTCGAGCACCAGCACCTCGTGGCCGGCCTCGGCGAGCTCGCGGGCCACGGCCAGGCCGACAACGCCGGCCCCGACCACCACGCATTCAACCTCGTCCATTCATGCACCGCCCGCAGGAATTTGTGACTCTCGCCGCCTCCCTTCCTGCGCCATGCTGGAGTTTTCGACAAGGACAGGAGCCCGCCATGCAGCGCCGTGCCTTTCTTGCCGCTTCCGCCGCCCTTTCCGCGGCTCCCCTGGCCGCGCCCCACCTCGCCAGGGCCCAGGCCGCCCGCCCCCTGCGCTTCATCCCCGACGCCGACCTCGCCATCGCCGACCCGGTGGTCACCACCGCCTACCAGGCGCGCGACCACGGCTTCCTCATCTACGACACGCTCTACGGGCAGGATGCCTCCTACCGCGTGCGCCCGCAGATGGTGGCGGGGCACGTCGTCGAGAACGATGGCCGGCTGTGGAAACTCACGCTGCGCGAGGGGCTGCGGTTCCACGACGGCGAGCGCGTGCTGGCCCGCGACGCCGCCGCCTCGGTGGCACGCTGGGGCCGGCGCGATTCCTTCGGCCAGGCCCTGATGGCCGCGGTGGACGAGATCGCCGCCCCCGACGACCGCACCCTGCTCTTCCGCCTGAAGGAGCCCTTCCCGCTGCTGCCAGACGCGCTCGGCCACTACTCGCCGAGCCTGTGCCCCATCATGCCCGCGCGCGTCGCCGCCACCGATCCCTCGCGCCCCGTTACCGACTTCACCGGCAGTGGCCCGTTCCGCTTCAAGGCCGACGAGCGGGTGCCGGGCTCGCGGGTGGTCTACGAGAAATTCGCCGGCTATCTGCCGCGCGACGAGCCCGCCGAACTCACCGCCGGCGGCAAGGTGGTGCACATCGATCGCGTGGAATGGCTGGTCAACCCCGACGCCGCCACCAACGCCAACGCCCTCGCCAGCAACGAGGCGGACTGGTGGGCCACGGCGCAGACCGACCTGGTGCCCTTCCTGCGC
>CALNAL010000025.1 GCA_937874445.1 uncultured Acetobacteraceae bacterium
CCCACCTCCGCCCAGGCGCTCGCCGCCTTCCTCCGCCTGCGCGCCGACGGCACGCTGCGCGAGGGGGAACGCGTCGTCCTCGTGCTCACCGGGTCCGGACTGAAGGCCACGCCGCGCATCGCCGAGATGCTCGGGGTGGCGCTGTAATTAAGGAAAGGAAGACTTCTTTTTCCTGAAGGAAAAAGAAGCAAAAAGGACTTTGGTCGTTTGGCTCCGTGCGTGTTTCAGCCGCGGAGTCCAGGAGCCTGGCGGGCCGCGCTTCAGAGCCCGTGCGGCCGTTGCGCGGCTTCGGCCAGTTCGGCGACATAGTTCGTCAAGGCCCGGCGATACCGCGCGATTTCTTCGTGGGGCAGGCGGAGGGTCGCCTCGAGGAGAACCAGAGCCGCCTGCCTCGGGCAGTTGTCGGCCAATGCAGTCAAGGCACGAAACGCCGGCATGGCGGGGTTGGCGGGAAAGGCCTCCTCGCCTTGCTGCAAGATGGCCTGCGACGCTTCCAGTTTACCAAGAAGACGCAGGGTACTCCCGAACTGGATGAACCAATGCGCACGGTCCTCGGGAGACAGGCCATCGAGTCCGAGCGCACGCACTTTCTCGTAAGCCTGCTCGGCCTCTTCTTCCCGATCGAGCATGTCGTACTCGTTCGCCAAATCGAGGAATGCCCGGGGGTCGTTCGGGTTGTGTGCGCAGCATTCGCGTAGACGACGCAAGGCCGCATCCGCGGTCGCGGGTCGGCGATCTGGTCCCAAGACGTCTTCCATGGATTCGATCCCCCACAAAGTGCCAGATGATCAGTTTTCAGCCGCGAGACCTTAACGGATAAAGCTTTCCTGGTTCTCCTTTCCCGAAAGGAGAACACCTTTTCTTGCTTTACGCCCTCTCCAACCCGAGCGCCGCCGCATAGACCTGCTTGCGGGGCAGGCCGGTGGCGGCGGTGACGCGGGCGACGGCCTCCTTGACGCTGGCGCCCTCGGCCAGGGCGGCGCGCAGCAGGGCCGCGAGGTCGGGGGCGGCCGGCGCCTCGTCGGCCGAGGCGGGGCCGACGACCAGGGTCAGCTCGCCGCGCGGCGGGGTGGCGGCGAAGCGTTCCGCCAGTTCGGGAAGGGGGGCGCGGATGACCTCCTCGAAGCGCTTGCTCAGCTCGCGCGCCAGGGCGGCCGGGCGGGCGCCGAGCACCGCGGCCATGTCGGCCAGGGCCTCGCCCACGCGGTGGGGGGCTTCATGGAAAATTAACGTGGCCCGCAGCCCGGCCTGTTCGGCGGCGCGCAGGCCGGCCAGGGCGGCGCGGCGGGCGGCCGCCTTGGGGGGGAGGAAGCCGATGAACAGGAACGGCTGCGGGGGCAGGCCGGAGAGGGTCAGGGCCATCACCGCCGCGTTGGGGCCGGGCACCGCGCTCACCTTCAGCCCGGCGGCGATGGCCGCGCGGGCCAGCCGGTAGCCGGGGTCGGACACCAGGGGCGTGCCGGCGTCGGAGACCTGCACCACCCGCTGGCCCTGGCGCAACCGGTCGAGCACCTGCGCGATTCGCGCATCCTCGTTATGCTCATGCAGCGTTAACAGGTGCGGAGCCACGCTGAAGGCCGCACAAAGTCTTGAGGTGATGCGCGTGTCTTCGCACAATACGAGATCGGCGGACCGCAGCGCCGCGACCGCGCGCGGGGAGAAATCGCCGAGGTTGCCGATCGGCGTGGAAACCAGCACAAGTCCGTCCGATACATGTTCCGGAGCGGGACTCGAGCGGGTCTCCTCCGGATTCGGCGCCGCCTGATCGGAAGGAACCTCGCATGTTTCGTCGGGCATTCGTGATCCTCGCCTCCACTCTCGCACTCGCCGCCTGCGGCGGGACCGCCGGCCTCTCTGGGGGCGGGCCCCTGGCCACGGCCCCCACCGTTCCGCTTGCACCGGGCGCCCCCGGCGCGCCGGCCGCCTCTCCCGTCGCCCCGGCGGGGCGCACCATCACCCTGCTGGCCCCGCTTTCCGGCCAGCTCGCCGACCGCGGCCAGGCACTGGCCAATGCCGCCCAGCTCGCCCTCGCCTCTCCCGGCTCTCCGCCGCTCGACGTGCGCGACACCGGGGGCACCCCCGAGGGAGCGGCCCAGGCGGCCACCGCCGCGCTGGCCGCCGGCACCGGCCTGTTCATCGGCCCGCTCACCGCCGGCGAGACCGCCGCCGTCGCCCCGCTCGCCGAACGCGCCGGCGTGCCGGTGCTGGCCTTCACCAACGACCCCGCCGCCGCCCGGCCCGGCGTCTGGCCGCTCGGCATCACCCCGGTACAGCAGGTGCGCCGCATGGTGGGCGCCGCGCAGGCGGAGGGGAAGAGCCGCTTCGCCGCCGCCCTGCCCAATACGCCCTTCGGCCAGGCCATGGCGAGCGCGCTGACGCAGGCCACCTCCGCCTCCGGCAGCGCCACCGCCGACGTGCGCTTCTACGAGCCGACCAATTCCGGCATCTCCGCCACCCTGCGCGACCTCTCCGACTATGCCGGGCGGCGCGGGCCGATCGAGGCGCGCCGCCGTGCCGCCCTCAACCAGCACACCGCCACCGGCCGCGCCGAGGCCGCCGCGCTGTCGCGCGAGGGCGTCGCGCCGCCGCCGTTCGACGCGCTGCTGCTCGCCGAGACCGGCGACCGGCTGGCCTGGCTTTCCACCTTCCTGCCGTACTACGACATCAGCCCCGCGCAGGTGCAGGTGATGGGCCCGGCCCTGTGGGCCACCCCCGCCACCCGCGCCGGCGCCAACCTGGTGGGCGCCTGGTACGCCGCGCCCGACCCCGCCGCGCACGGCAATTTCGCGCAGGCCTACACCGCGAAATTCGGCGTGCCCCCCCAGCCGCTCGCTGACCTCGCCTTCGACGCCGCCGCGATCGGACGCGTGCTGGCCCAGGAGAACGGCTATGCCGCCGCCGCCCTGTGCCGCCCCGAGGGCTTCGCCGGGGTGGACGGGCTGCTCGCCTTCCAGGCCGACGGCCACGTGCGGCGCGGCCTGGCGCTGTTCCGCCTGACCGCGGGCCAGCCCGAGATGATCGAACCCGGCCCCGATACCGTCGCTGCCCCGGGCATCTGAAGCCGGACAGAGGAAGCCCCGATGCGCCCCGGCGTGCTGTTCGGTGTTGCCGCGGCGGTGGCCGCGGTGCCGGTGCTGGCCCTGCTCGCCCTGCTGGCGGCGGGCGCGCTCGCCCCGGGACCGGGCGCCGCAGCCCTGCTCGCCGTGGTGCTCGCGGCCCTGGGGCTGGGCGGCCGGCGCGCCCGCGACCTCTCCCTGCTCGCCGGCGCGCGGCGCCGGGCCGTCCAGGGGGCTCCCCAGCCCGTCCCCGACGCGCCTTCCCCCGTGCTGCCGGCGATCGATCGCATCGCCACCGCCACCGAGCACCTGGCCCGTGCCCTCGCCGCCCGCGCCGAGGAGGTGGGGCGCCTCGCGCGCACCGGCGAGGCCGTGGTGGAGGCCCTGCCCGACCCGCTGCTGGTGCTCGGCGAGGACGGACGGCCCCGCCGCGCCAACGCCGCCGCCCGTGCCGCCTTCGGCAACGAACTCGCCGCCCTGCTGCGCCACCCCGACCTGCGCGCCGCCATCGCCCGGGCCTTCGAGACCGGCAGCCCGCAGACCGCGGCCCTCAGCCTGCCGGTCCCCGTGCCGCGCGAACTCAACGCCTGCGTCGCCCTGCTCGAACGCACCCTGCCCGACGGTGGCCGCGCCATCGTGTTGCTTTCCGATCGCACCCACGAGCGCGCGGTGGAGCGCATGCGCGCCGATTTCGTCGCCAACGCCTCCCACGAGCTGCGCACGCCGCTGGCCGGGCTGGTCGGCTTCATCGACACCCTGCGCGGCGCCGCCGCCGACGACCCCGAGGCGCAGAAGCAGTTCCTCGCCATCATGGCCGAGCAGGCCGCGCGCATGAACCGCCTGATCGACGACCTCCTCAGCCTCTCGCGCATCGAGCTGGCCGAGCACCAGCCCCCCGAGGACCACGTCGATCTCGTGGAACTCGCCCGCTCCGTGATCGCGGGCTTCGGCCCGGTGCTGGCCCAGCGCCACGCCGAGCTGGCCTTCGCCGCCGAGGAGGGCCTCCCCCCGGTGCTGGCCGACGCCGACCAGATCGCCCAGGTGGTGCAGAACCTGATCGACAATGCCCTCAAATACGGCAACGGGCGCATCGAGCTTTCCCTCGCCGCCGCCTCCGGCGGGCGCTTCCCGCCGCGGCCCGGCGTGGTGATCGGCGTCCACGACAACGGGCCGGGCATCCCGCGCGCCCACGTGCCCCGCCTCACCGAGCGCTTCTACCGCGTGGATGCCGGGCGCTCGCGCCGCGCCGGCGGCACCGGGCTCGGGCTCTCCATCGTGCGCCATATCGTCAACCGCCACCGCGGCGCCCTCGTCATCGACGGCGGCGCCGCCGAGGACCCCCCCGGCCAGAAGGGCACGGGTGCCACCTTTTCCGTCTGGCTTCCCGCCGCGCGCGAGATGCAGGGCAGCCCGCTGGTATCGGCTCGAGGACAGGCTTAATATGGACTTTCTGCGGGGAGATACGATGCCCTCTGGCATCCGGAGGAATCCGGGGTCGAGGTGTGCTTTCCCGTTCCGGCCGGCACGATATTTTGCGCCCCGACGCCCGGTGGCGCAGAAGACAGAGGATTTTGCGTACGTGACCTGTTCGTTCGTTTTTTCCGTGCGTGCGGCCCATCCCACCGGAGGCCGCGCATGACACCCTCCCTGCGTCCCGAGACTCCCCTGCTGGACCGGGTGACCTACCCCGAGGACCTGCGCAACCTCTCCGCCGAACAGCTGCGCGAGCTGGCCGATGAGGTCCGCGCCGAGACGGTGGCCGCGGTCTCCGTCACCGGCGGGCATCTCGGCGCCTCGCTGGGCGTGGTCGAACTCACCGTGGCGATCCACGCCGTGTTCGACACCCCGCGCGACCGGCTGATCTGGGATGTCGGCCACCAGTGCTACCCGCACAAGATCCTCACCGGACGGCGCGCCCGCATCCGCACCCTGCGCCAAGGCGGCGGGCTCTCGGGCTTCACCAAGCGCGCCGAAAGCGCGTACGACCCCTTCGGCGCCGGACATTCCTCCACCTCCATCTCGGCCGCGCTGGGCATGGCGGTGGCGCGCGACCTCAAGGCCGCCCGCGGCGAGGGCGAGGACGAGGACACGCGCAACGTCATCTGCGTCATCGGCGACGGCTCGATGAGCGCGGGCATGGCCTACGAGGCGATGAACAACGCCGGCGCCCGCCGCTCGCGCCTGATCGTCATCCTCAACGACAACGACATGTCGATCGCCCCCCCGGTCGGGGCGATGAGCGCCTATCTCTCGCAGCTGCTGTCCTCGCGCAGCTTCATGGGCCTGCGCGACCTGGCGGGGCGGATGGCCAAGCGCTTCCCCCGCGGCATCGAGCGCACCGCGCGCCGCGCCGAGGAATACGCCCGCGGCATCCTCACCGGCGGCACGCTGTTCGAGGAGCTCGGCTTCTACTACGTGGGCCCGATCGACGGGCACAACCTCGACCACCTGCTGCCCGTGCTGCGCAACGTGCGCGATGCCGAGGGCGGGCCGATCCTGGTCCATGTCATCACCCAGAAGGGCAAGGGCTACGCCCCGGCCGAACTCGCCCCCGACAAGCTGCATGCGGTGCGGCGCTTCAACGTCGTCACCGGCGAGCAGGCCAAGGCCCCCCCCGGCCCGCCGAGCTACACCTCGGTGTTCTCGCGCTCCCTGCTGGCCGAGGCCGAGCGCGACCCGGCGATCGTGGCGATCACCGCAGCCATGCCGGCGGGCACCGGGCTCGATGCCTTCGCCAAGAAATACCCCACCCGCTTCTTCGACGTGGGCATCGCCGAGCAGCACGCCGTCACCTTCGCGGCCGGCCTGGCCTGCGAGGGGATCAAGCCGTTCTGCGCCATCTATTCCACCTTCCTGCAGCGCGCCTACGACCAGGTGGTGCACGACGTGGTGCTCCAGAAGCTGCCGGTGCGCCTGGCGCTCGACCGCGCCGGGCTGGTCGGCGCCGACGGCGCGACGCACGCCGGCGCCTACGACCTCGCCTTCCTCGGCTGCCTGCCGGGCATCGTCATCATGGCCCCCTCCGACGAGGCCGAGCTGATGGACGCGGTGGCCACCGCCGCCGCCTACGACGACGGCCCGATGGCCCTGCGCTATCCGCGCGGCGCCGGGGTCGGCGTGGCGCTGCCCGAACGCGGGCGGGTGCTGGAGATCGGGCGCGGACGGGTGCTGCGCGAGGGCACGCGGGTGGCCCTGCTGGCGCTGGGCTCGCGCCTGGCCGATGCCGCCCTCGCCGCGGAGGAGCTGAATGCCCGGGGCATCTCGACCACCCTCGCCGACGCGCGTTTCGCCAAGCCGCTGGACGTGGAAATGATCGAGCGCCTGGTGCGCGAGCACGAGCTGGTGGTGACCATCGAGGAGGGCTCCCTGGGCGGCTTCGGGGCGGCGGTGCTGCAACACCTCGCCGCGCACGGACTGCTCGACGGCGTCACCCGGCTGCGCACCCTCGCCCTGCCCGACCACTTCCTCGACCACGACACCCCGCAACACCAGATCGCGGCGGCCGGTCTCGATGCCGCCTCCATCGTCGCCACGGTCGCCCAGGCTCTCGGCACGCCGGCCCTGTGCCGCGCCGCCGACGGGCGCTCGGCGGCAGCCGGGTGATTTTCCCCCGGGAACGGGGGAATTTTCCCCGGGAACGATTGACTTTCCTGCTCTCATGACTTCGGTGGCTCCATGACCCTGCGCCTCGCCCGCCGCACCCTGCTCGCGGCCTTCCTCGTCGCCCCACTGGGCGCCCCCCTCGCCGCGAAATCCGCCGCCGCGGCCGACCCCTCCGGGCCGGTAGCCGCCCTCAACGCCGGCCTCCTGGCGATCATGAAGGCCGCCAAGACGAAAAGCTTCACCGAGCGCGCCGCCCTGCTGAAGCCCGTCGTGGAAAGCGCCTTCGACCTGCCGCGCATCCTGCGCAACTCGGTAGGCCCGCGTTTCGGCAGCTTCGACGAGGCCACCCGGGCGAAGCTGCTCGATGTCTTCACCCAGTTCACGGTGGCCAGCTACGTCGCCAATTTCGACGGCTTCAGCGGCGAGCGCTTCGAGATCGTCGCGGGCACCCGCACGGTCGGCAGCGACCAGGTGGTCGCCACCCGCCTGGTCCTCCCCGACGGCGACCCGGTGAAGCTCGACTACCAGGTGCACGACGAGAACGGCTCCTGGAAGATCGTGGACGTGCTGATGGACGGTTCGATCAGCCGCGTCGCCGTGCAGCGCTCCGACTTCCGCGCGCTGCTGGGCAGCGGAGATGCCACGCGCCTGATCGACTCGTTGAGCGAAAAGGTGACCAAGCTCACGGCCGGCAACGCCGCCGGCTGACCTCGATGGGCTGGCTTGCCCTCGCTGTTGCCGTGCTGGCCGGGGCCGGGCTCGCGCAGGCCCTGGCCGGCTGCCTCGCGGCCGCCCGCTTCACCGCCCGTGCCGCCAGCCCCGGCCAGGTCCCCCCGGCTCTTCCGCCGATCACCATCCTCAAGCCGCTGCACGGCGCCGAGCCGCTGCTGGAGGAGGCCCTTGCCTCCGCCTGCACCCAGAACTACCCGCAATACCAGATCGTCTGCGGCGTCGCCGTGGAGGACGACCCCGCGGTGGCGGTGGTGCGCCGCCTGCAGGCCCGCTTCCCCGCGCGCGACATCACCCTGGTCATCGACCCCACCCCCCACGGGGTGAACGGCAAGGTCGGCAACCTCATCAACATGCTGCCGGCGGCCCGCCATCCGCTGCTCGCCATCTCGGATTCCGACGTCCACACCCCGCCCGGCTATCTCGCCGCGGTAGCCGAGGCGCTGGCCGCGCCGGGCACCGGGCTGGTCACGGCGGTCTATGCCGGGCTCGCCTTTCCCCTCACGCGGGCGGCCCGGCTGGGGGCGACGGCCATCACCCACATCTTCCTCCCCGGCGCGCTGCTCGCCCGCGCGCTCGGCCGGCAGGACTGCCTGGGCGCCACCATGGCACTCCACCGCGACACCCTCGCCGCCATCGGCGGGCTGGAATCGCTGGCCGACAACCTCGCCGACGACAACCTCCTCGGGCGCAAGGTGCGCGCCCTGGGGCTGAAGGTGGGGCTCGCGAGGCTGGCGGTTTCCACCACCGTGCCCGAGCCGACGCTCGCCGCCCTGTGGCGCCACGAGCTGCGCTGGGCGCGCACCATCCGCCGCCTCGAGCCGGCCGGATTCGCGGCCTCGGCGGTGCAGTACCCGCTGGGCTGGGCTGCTCTCGCCGTTGTGCTCCGGGGGGCCACCCCGGGGGCCCTCGCGGCCTTCGCCGCCGCCTGGGCCCTGCGCGCCGCCTTCGCCGCCGCCCTTGATACGCGCCTCGGCCTCGCGAAATCCGGGCTTGCAACCCGCGCGCCAATCTGGCTTCTCCCATTGCGCGATGTGCTCAGCTTGGCGGTGTTCGTCGCCAGCTACGCCAGCGATCGCGTCGAATGGCGGGGCCGGAAGATGCGAACCGCTCTCGACAAATCCGCCGTGCAGACCACATCCAACTCCGTCACCTCCTCCCGCGAGGGGGCGACGCCTTCCGCCACTCCTGCTCCGCCACCCTTGGGGGACCCGCGCCGATGACCGCGTCGATGATGAAAACCCTGTTTCTCCAGCCGCCCAGCTTCGACGGCTTCGACGGGGGCGCCGGCTCGCGCTACCAGGCCAAGCGCGAAATCCGCAGCTTCTGGTTCCCCACCTGGCTGGCCCAGCCCGCCGCCCTGGTGGAGGGCTCCCGTCTGATCGACGCGCCCCCCGCCGGCATCACCATGGAGACCGTGCTCGCCGACATCCGCGACCGCGAGCTGTGCATCATCCACACCTCGGTGCCCTCCTTCGCCAACGACGTGAAGGTGGCTGCCTCGCTGAAGGAGGCCAACCCCGCGCTGAAGGTCGGCTTCATCGGCGCCAAGGTGGCCGTCCAGCCCGAGGAAAGCCTCAAGGCCGGCACCCCCATCGACTTCGTCGCCCGCAACGAGTTCGACTTCACCATCCGCGACGTCGCCGAGGGACGCGACCTCTCCTCCATCGACGGCATCAGCTACCGCAACCGCGAGGGCGTCATCGTCCACAACCCCGATCGCGCGCTGATCGAGGACATGGACTCCCTGCCCTTCGTCACCGATGTCTACAAGCGCGACCTGCGTATCGAGGACTACTTCATCGGCTACCTCAAGCACCCCTACGTCTCGCTCTACACCGGGCGCGGCTGCAAGAGCCACTGCACCTTCTGCCTGTGGCCGCAGACCGTGGGCGGGCACAAATACCGCGTGCGCAGCCCCGAGAAGGTCATCGAGGAGGTCAAGCTCCTCAAGTCGTACTACCCGCAGATGCGCGAGCTGTTCTTCGACGACGACACCTTCACCGACAACCTCCCCCGCGCCGAGGCCATCGCCCGCGAACTCGGCAAGCTCGGCATCACCTGGTCGTGCAACGCCAAGTCCAATGTCCCCCGCGAGACCCTCAAGGTCCTGCGCGACAACGGCCTGCGCCTGCTGCTGGTCGGCTACGAGAGCGGCAACCAGCAGATCCTCATCAATATCCGCAAGGGCATGCGCCTCGAGACCGCCCGCCAGTTCACCAAGGACTGCCACGAGCTCGGCATCAAGATCCACGGCACCTTCATCCTCGGCCTGCCCGGCGAGACCCGCGAGACCATCGAGGAGACCATCCGCTACGCCATCGAGCTGAACCCGCACACCCTGCAGGTTTCCCTCGCCGCCCCCTACCCCGGCACCCGCCTCTACAAGGAGGCCGTGGAAAACGGCTGGCTCGACGCCTCCCACGCCGAGCTGGTGGACGAGCACGGCGTGCAGATCGCGCCCCTGCACTACCCCCACCTCACCCACACCGAGATCTTCGACTCGGTGGAGGATTTCTATCGGCGCTTCTACTTCCGCGCCCCCAAGATCGCCTCCATCGTCGGCGAGATGGTCACCAGCCCGCAGATGATGGTTCGCCGCCTGCGCGAGGGCGTCGAGTTCTTCCAGTTCCTGCGCGAACGCCACCAGGACAAGAAGGCCGCCGCCTGCTGAACCCCCGGGCTGGCACGAAAAGCAAGGAAGTCTTCTTTTCCTGAAGGAAAAGAAGCAAAAGGACTTCATTCGTTGGGCTCCGCGCCCGGATCAGGCGCGGAGCCCAATGAACAAAGCTTTTTCGGTTCCTTTTTCCCGAAAAAGGAACACCTTCCTTTTGCTGTCGGACGCGCGCGATGCTCCCATGCCGTGCCTTTTTCACCGCCGATGATTTCGGGCTCTCGACGGCCGTCAACGCGGGCATCGAGCAGGCGTATCGCGCGGGGGTGCTGCGCGGGGCGAGCCTGATGGTAGCGGGCGCGGCGGTGGGCGATGCCGTGGCGCGGGCGCGGCGGATGCCGGGGCTCAGGGTCGGGCTGCATCTGGTGCTGGTGGAGGGGCCGGCCGTGCTGGCACCCGCCGAGATTCCCGCGCTGGTCCGCGCCGACGGACGCTTCTCCTCCGAGCAGGTGCGGCTGGGGTTCCGCTACTTCTTCCGCCCCGGCATCCGCCGCCAGCTCGCCGCCGAGATCCGCGCGCAATTCGCGGCCTTCGCCGCCACCGGCCTGACGCTCGCCCACGTGGACGCCCACAAGCACATGCATCTCCACCCCACGGTGGGCCGCCTGCTGCTGAAGATCGGCCGGGAGTTCGGGCTGAAGCGCGTGCGCGTGCCCCGCGAGCCGCCCGCGCTGATGGCCGCCTGCGGCGTGCCGGCCACCCCGGGCAGCCGGGCCATGGCCGCCTGGTGCGCGGTGCTGCGCGGCCAGGTGCGGCGCGCCGGCCTCGCCAGCCCCGACGCCGTGTTCGGCCTGGCCTGGAGCGGGCACATGACGGAGGAGAAGCTGCTGCGGCTGATCCCCCGGCTGCCGGAGGGGGAGAACGAGATCTACTTCCACCCCGCCGCCGCCCGCGACGCGACCGTCGCCGCCCTCATGCCCGACTACGAGCACACGGGCGAGCTGGCCGCCCTGTGCAGCCCGGCGGTGCGCCAGGCCCTGGCCGGGCGGGACGTCGCCTGGGACTAGAGCAGATTCACGCGACTCGGCGATTCCGCCGGATCGCGATCTGCTCCAGCTACTTCGGCATCCGGGACCGGCGCGGCGCCTTGTCGCGGGAGAAATGGCGCGGTGGCACGGCCGGGCGGCGCGGCGACCACACCGGCGCCTCGCTGCGATTCACCTGCACCTCCCCGGACTCCGCGCCCGGCAGATGGGCGACGAATGCCGCCGCCTCGGCCTCGGCGATCTCGAAGCGGGTCTCGCCGCCCAGCACCCGGATGGCTCCGACCGCCCCGCGTTCCACCCCGCCGAGCCGGCAGATCAGCGGCAGCACCCACTTGGGGTCGGCCTTCTCGCGCCGGCCCACCGGCAGGCTGAACCACACCGTCGCACCGCGCGGCCCGCGCTGCTCGGTGCGCGGGGCCCGCGGCGGCAGCTGCGCGGGGTCGGTGATCTCCTCCGCCGCCGGCAGGCGCGCGCGGTACAGCCGCACCAGAGCGGCGGCGACCTCCTCGGCGGTGCGTCCCGCCAGCAGCGTGCGGCCCAGCTCCAGATCCTCCGCGGTGGCGGCCTCGGCGAGAAGCGGGTCGGCCAGCAGCCGCTGCCCGTCCTGCGCATGGATCTCCTCGGCCTGCGGCGGCGTGCCCCAGCTCGGGCGCACCCCGGCGGCGGCAAACAGGCTCTCCGCCGTGCGCACCCGGTTGGCCGGCACGATCACCACGCTGACCCCCTTGTGCCCGGCCCGCCCGGTCCGCCCGGAGCGGTGCAGCAGCGTGTCGCGGCCGGTCGGCAGGTCGGCGTGGATCACCAGGCCGAGGTTGGGCAGGTCGAGCCCGCGCGCCGCCACATCGGTGGCCACGCACACCCGCGCGTGCCCCTCGCGCAATGCCTGCACCGCACGGGTACGCTCGGCCTGGGTCAGCTCCCCCGAGAGCGCCACCGAGGCGAACCCCCGCTCCGTCAGGCTCGCCTGCAGATGCCGCACGTTCTCGCGGGTGGCGCAGAACACCAGCGCGTTGGGGCTCTCCTGCCAGCGCAGCACGTTGACCACCGCGTGCTCGATCTCGCGCGGCTGCACGCGCAGGGCGCGATAGTCGATGTCGGCATGCGGCTGGTTGCGCACCAGCGTGTCGATGCGCACGGCGTCCTGCTGGAAGGTGCGGGCCAGATGCGCGATGTCGCGCGCGATGGTGGCGGAGAACAGCAGCGTGCGCCGCCACTGCGGGCAGGCCTCAAGGATCTGCTCCAGCTCCTCGCGGAAGCCGAGGTCGAGCATCTCGTCGGCCTCGTCGAGCACCACCACCCGCAGCTCGGAAAGGTTCAGCCGGCCCCGCCTGAGATGGTCGCACAGCCGCCCCGGCGTGCCGACCACGATGTGCGCTCCGGCCTCCAGCACGCGCGCCTCGGCCCGTCCGTCCATGCCCCCGATGCAGCTCGCGATGCGCGCCCCCGCCGGGGCGTAGAGCCAGCCCAGCTCGCGCCCCACCTGCATCGCCAGCTCGCGCGTCGGTGCCACCACCAGCGCCAGCGGGGCGCCCGCGGGGGGCAGCACCTCCTCCCCCCCGAGCAGATTGGGGGCGAAGGCCAGTCCGTAGGCCACCGTCTTGCCCGAGCCGGTCTGCGCCGAGACCAGCAGGTCACGGGAATCCGCCTCGGGTTGCAGCACGGCCTGCTGCACCGGGGTCAGCTCGGTGTAGCCGCGGGCCTGCAACGCGCGCGCCAGGGGCGCGGGAACGGGGATGGCGGCAACGGCGGCAGAAGGCGCCGAAGCGTCGGACAAGGGGGCATCGAACATGGGAGGGGCATCCGGGGAGAGGAAAAAAGGCACCGCGGACGGGCTGATGCCCTGTCCGCGGTGCTATGCGGGTCTATAGGGGGTTCTCCGCGCGGACACGAGGCGCACGACGGCCCCTCTGCCATGTCCTGTGCCGATGCCGCGCCCCGGATGCGCGCCCCGGCATGGGGGGGCCGCGCTATAGCGGCTCGGTGTCGAGCGCGTAGCCCGCGGCACGCACGGTGCGGACGAGGTCGATCTCGCCCTCGACGTTGACGGCCTTGCGCAGGCGGCGGATGTGGACATCGACGGTGCGCGGCTCGACGTGGATGTCGGGGCCCCACACGGAATCGAGCACTTCCTCGCGGGTAAACACGCGGCGCGGGTGCTGGAGGAAGAACTCCAGCAGCCGGTACTCGGTGGGGCCGAGATGCACCGGCCGGCCGTTGCGCATCACGCGGTGGGTGGCCTGGTCGAGGCTGATGTCGTGGAAGCCCAGGGTGCTCTTGGCCGGCATCGCCCCGGCGCGGCGCAGCAGGGCGCGCACGCGGGCCAGCAGGGCCTCGAGGTTGAAGGGCTTGGTCACGTAGTCGTCGGCGCCGGTATTGAGCGCGCGCACCGCGTCCTGGTCATCGGTGCGGGCGGTCACCATGATGACGGGCAGGTCGCGCGTTTCCGGGCGACGGCGAATCTGGCGGCACACCTCGATGCCCGACATCACCGGCAGCATCCAGTCGAGCAGCACCAGATCGGGCTGCTGCTCGGCGACGCGCGTCATTGCCTCCTGCCCGTCGCCGGCTTCCTCGACGCGGTAGCCCTGGCGTTCCAGATTGTAGCGCAGCATGGTGGCGAGCGCGGCTTCGTCCTCCACCACCAGGACGAGGGGCTTGTGGACGGTGTCGCTCATGCGCCCTCGTCCTTTTGCGTGTGCGCCGCTTCATCTTCCGCGTGCGGGTGCACATCCTCTTCCGCGTGCGGATGCACGACCGCATAGGCCGAGCCGTCGCCCTTGGGGCGCCCCTCGGGCAGGGGCACGCCGGTGCCGGCGTAGTAGACCATCTCGGCGATGTTGGTGGCGTGGTCGCCGATGCGCTCGAGGTTCTTGGCGATGAACAGGAGATGCGTGCACGGCGTGATGTTGCGCGGGTCCTCCATCATGTAGGTGATGAGCTCGCGGAACAGCGCGTTGTAGATGGCATCGATGGCTTCGTCGGAACGCCACACCGCCTCGGCCTTGGCCACGTCGGCCTCGCCGATGGCATCGATCACCGCCTTGAGATTCTCCTGCACCAGACGCGACATGTTGCCCAGGCCGCTGAGCGGGAAGGGCAGACGGAACTGCGCGAGAACGATGCTGCGCTTGGCGGCATTCTTGGCGTAGTCGCCGATGCGCTCCAGCTCGCCGGTGATCTTCAGCGCGGCGACGATCTGGCGCAGGTCCTGCGCCATCGGCTGGCGCAGCGCGAGCAGGCGGATGACGAATTGTTCCGCCTCGCGCTCGAGCGCGTCCACGCGGGCATCGGCCTCCATGGCCTGGCTGGCCGCCTCGGCGTCACGCGCAAGAATGGCGGTGCCGGCCAGCGCCACCTGGCGCTCGACCATACCCCCCATGTCGGTGATGAGGCCGCGCAGCCGTTGCAGTTCCTGTTCGAAGCTCTTCACGATGTGTCCTGTCTCGTCCGACATGCCGGCCCCCGCCCTGCTCAGCCGAATCGGCCGGTGATGTATTCCTGGGTCTGCTTCTGTTTCGGCGCGGTGAACATCTGGGTCGCCGAGCCCACTTCCACCAGCTCACCAAGATAAAAGAACGCCACCTGGTCGGCGCAGCGGGCCGCCTGCTGCATGTTGTGGGTGACGATGGCGATGGTGAAGTCCTGCTTCAGCTCGTCGATCAGCTCCTCGATCTTGAGGGTGCTGATGGGGTCGAGCGCGCTGGTCGGCTCGTCGAAGAGGATCACCTCGGGCCGCACGGCGATGGTGCGCGCGATGCACAGGCGCTGCTGCTGGCCGCCGGAAAGTCCCAGTGCGGGCGTGAAGAGACGGTCGCGCACCTCCTCCCACAGCGCGGCGCGGGTGAGAGACCATTCCACCCGCTCATCCATTTCCGCCTTGGGAAGACGCTCGTGCAGCTTCACCCCGAAGGCGATGTTCTCGTAGATGCTCATCGGGAAGGGCGTGGGCTTCTGGAACACCATGCCGATCCGGCTGCGCAACTGGTTGAGGTCGATGCCGGGGGCGATGAGGTTGCTGCCGTCCATCAGCACCTCGCCCTCGGCGCGCTGGCCGGGGTAGAGGTCGTACATCCGGTTGAGCACGCGCAGCAGCGTGGACTTTCCGCATCCGGAAGGACCGATCATGCCCGTCACCTGCCGCTCGGGCAGGTCGAGATCGATGCCCTTGAGCGCGCGGTTGGTGCCGTAGAAGAACTCCAGCCGGCGGATGGAGATGCGCGCCGGCGCAGGCGCGGGGATCTCCTTCGTTTCGGGGACGCTCGTCACGATCGGAGCCGGAGTCGCCGGGACATCGTTCATGATTCCACTTGTCCGCATCTCGTTGCTAGCCTCGCCGCAGCACGGCACGGGCGAGGATGTTGAGCGCCAGGACGCCGAAGGTGATCAGCAGCGCGCCGGCCCAGGCCAGGTCCACCCAGTCGTCGAAGGCCGAGCCGGCATACTGGTAGATCGTCACCGGCAGGCTGGCCATCGGCTGGGTCATGCTGAGCGACCAGTTGAGGTTGCCCAGAGAGGTGAACAGCAGCGGCGCGGTCTCGCCGGCCACGCGCGCCACCGCCAGCAGCACGCCGGTCGCGATGCCCTCGCGCGCGGCACGGTAGCAGACCATGACCGTCACCTGCCACTTCGGCGCCCCCAGCGCGAAGGCCGCCTCGCGCAGGGAAATCGGCACCAGGCGCAGCATGTCCTCGGTGGTGCGCACCACGATGGGCACCACCAGGATGGCCAGCGCGATGCAGCCGGCAATGCCCGAGAACCCGCCGAAGGGCGCCACCAGCAGCGTGTAGACGAACAGGCCGATGAGGATGGAAGGCGCGGAAAGCAGCACGTCGGAGACGAAGCGCACGGCGTTGCCGAGCGTCGAGCCGCGGGCATATTCGGCAAGATAGGTGCCCACCATCAGCCCCACCGGCGTGCCGATCAGCGTGCCGAGCGTGGTCTGCACCAGGCTGCCGACGATGGCGTTGAGCAGCCCGCCGTGCGAGCCCGGCGGCAGGGTGATGTGCGTGAAGGTGGTGATGCCGATGCCCGCCATGCCGCGCCAGATCAGCGTCAGCAGGATCGAGGCGAGCAGCAGCAGGCCGAGAAGGGTGGCAAGCGTGCCCAGCACCTTGACGGTGATGTCCACCCGCCGGCGGTGGCGCGACAGCCGGTCGGCCACGCGGGCGTCGCGCACGGGGCGCGCGAAGGGGGGGTGCGCGAAGGGGGCAATCGTGGCGCTCATGCCGACCTCGCGCGCAGCAGGAAGCGGGAGACCGCCAGCACGATGAAGGAGATCACGAAGAGGATGAACCCCAGCGCCAGCAGCGAGGAAAGCTTGAGGCTGCCGGCCGGACTTTCGGGAAACTCCAGGGCCACCAGCGAGGCGATGGTGTTGCCCGGGTCGAACAGCGAGGTGGCGATGCGGTTGGCGTTGCCGATCACGAAGGTCACGGCCATGGTTTCTCCCAGCGCGCGCCCCAGCCCGAGCATGATTCCGCCCACCACCGAAACCCGCGTGTAGGGAATGACGATGGAGCGCATCACCTCCCAGGTGGTGCAGCCCACGCCGTAGGCGGATTCCTTGTAGACGGGCGGCACGGTGAGAAACACGTCGCGCATGGTGGCGGCAATGAAGGGGATCACCATCACCGCGAGGATCAGCGCGGCGGTGAGCAGGCCGGTGCCGAAGGGAGGCCCGGAAAAGAGACCGCCGATCAGCGGCACGTCGCCCAGCCAGTCGGTGAGCGTGGGCATGACGTATTGCGACATGATCGGCACGATCACGAAGAATCCCCACATGCCGTAGATGATCGAGGGGATGGCGGCGAGCAGCTCGATGGCGGTGCCGACGGGACGGCGGACCCACTCCGGGGCGATCTCGGTGAGATAGAAGGCAATGCCGAAGGCCAGCGGCACGGCGATCACCAGCGCCAGCAGCGAGGTGACGAGCGTACCGAAGATGGGCACGCCGGCGCCGAACGTTTGCGTCACCGGATTCCAGGTGGTGTGCCACAGGAAGGCGGGGCCGAAGTGGCTGAGCGCCGGCAGTCCGCCCACGAAAAGCGAGACGATGATCGCGCCCAGCAGCACCAGCACGAAAACGCCGCAGCCATAGGCGGCAGCGGCAAAGATCACATCACCAGGCGAGCGGCGGCGGGAGATGGAGGCGGTTGACACGAGAAGATCCCGATCCCGATGAAAGGCTCATCCTCGCAGCAATGCCCGCCCGGAACCAGCTCCGGACGGGCAATTCTGCGATCGGCTCACGCGATCACCCGAGACTCACTTGGGAGCCCCGGGAGCCTTGGCCTTCCACTCGGCGCGGATGGCGTTGTGGACGCTCTCGGGCAGCGGCACGTAGAGCAGGTTGGTGGCGATGTCGTTGCCGTGGCTGAAGCCCCAGTCGAAGAAGTTCATGACCTTGCCGTTCTGGGCGGGGTCCTTGGGGTCGGTGGGCAGCAGCACGAAGGTGGCGGACTCGATCGGCCAGCTCTTGGCGCCGGGCTGGTCGTTGAGGTCGATGGCGAAGTTCTGCACCTTCGACCAGTCGGCCGAGGCGGCGGCGGCGGCGAAGCTCTCCATCGAGGGAACGACGAAGCTGCCGGCCTTGTTGCGCAGCTGGGTGGTGGTCAGGTGGTTCTGGATGGCGTAGGCGCTCTCGACGTAGCCGATGCCGCCGGGCACGCGCTTGACCGTGGCAGCCACGCCGTCAGACCCCTTGGCGCCGGTGCCGAGCGGCCAGTTCACCGAGGTGGAGGACCCCACCTTGGCCTTCCAGTCGGCGTTGACCAGGGAGAGATAGTCGGTGAACACGAAGGTCGTGCCCGAGCCGTCGGCGCGATAGACCGGGGCGATCGCCAGATTGGGCAGCTTGAGCCCGTTGTTCATCTCGGCGATGCGCTTGTCGTTCCACTTGGTGATCTTGCCGAGGTAGATGTCGGCCAGCAGCTCGCCGTCGAGCTTGAGCTTGTTGGTCTCCACGCCCGGCACGTTGATGGCCAGCACGACGCCGCCGATCACGGTGGGGAACTGCAACAGGTGGTTCTGGGCGAGCTTGTCGGCGGCCACCGGCATGTCGGAGGCGCCGAAATCGACGGTGCGGTTGTTGATCTGGTTGATCCCGCCGCCCGAGCCGATCGGCTGATAGTTCAGCTTGATGCCGGTGGTGGCCTGGGAAGCCTCGGCCCACTTGCCGTAGATCGGCGCGGCAAAGCTGGAGCCGGCACCGGTGATTTCCTGGGCCTGGGTCGCCGGGGCCTGGGCCATCGCAACGGCGCCGACCAGGGACGCGGCCAGTGCGGACATCAGCAGTCTCATAATTCCTCCTGGAGCCCGAAGCGGGGGGGCTTGAATGCGGGACGGACGTGACTGGGGCCGCTGCCGGCCCCGTCCACGGGGCGGACCCTAGGAGGGAAGGGAGTCGTCCATGTTGCAGTTCGATGAAGCTTCGATGACAGACACCCTTCGTGACAAAGGGCGCGCCGCCTCAGATCACGAAGCTGATCGGCTCGCTGGCCGGGCGGTTCAGGCCGGCCGCGGCGGCACGGCGCAACAGGTCGTCCACCGTCAGCGCCCCCAGCCGCTCCTCCACGCCCGCCTCCAGCTCGGCCCACAACGGGTCCACGACCTTGTCCTGCAGTGCTCCGCTCGGCCCCTCGGTGGGCTCATCGCCCGCCGCCACGGCCACCACCTCGGAGAGGCGGATGTCACGCCGCGGCCGGCCCAGCCGGTAGCCGCCGCGCGGGCCGCGCACGCTCTCCAGCAGCCCCGCCCGCGAAAGCGCCTGCAGCAGGGGCTCCATGCCCCGCCGCGCCAGCCCCAGGCGCTCGGCGATGCCGGCCGCACTCACCGTCGCGGCGCGTCCGCCATGAAAGGCCACGTCCAGCACAACCGCCACGGCCATCAGGGCCCTGTCTCTTATACACATCTCCGCGCCCACGAGACATGCGCAGCTCTCGTATGCC
>CALNAL010000026.1 GCA_937874445.1 uncultured Acetobacteraceae bacterium
CCGGCGGCACGCCGGCACGTCGCACGCAGGCGCGCGCCGGGAGCCGGCACGTCGCACGACGCCTTAAATTTTCTTATAGAAGAAGACCGTCGCGCAGAGGGAGCCGTCGGGATTGCGTGCGTAATCGGGGATGCGTCCGGCCTCGATCCATCCCTCGTCGCGGTAGAGCGGTTCGGCGGCGTCCCCGGCGCGGGTATCCAGCACGAGCAGGGAGCGTCCGGCGGCCTGTGCCGCCTGTTCAGCCGCCCGCAGCAGCCGGCGGCCCAGTCCGTGGCGCCTCGCGGCGGGCCCCACCAGCAGTTTCTGCACGTCGCCGCGGTGCGGCTGGTTGGGCGGCATGGCGAGGTTGACGCTCACGCAGCCGGCCAGGACTCCCTCCACCCAGCCGGCGAGCAGCAGCCGGCCGCCGTTCGCCACCTCGCGCCCGGCCTGCTGCCAGAAGGCGCGTGCCACCGCCCTATCGAGCGGCGGCAGGAACGAGACCGAGGCGCCGGCATCCACGCAGTCCTTCAGCACCCCTGCCAGGAGGCGGCCGGCCGAATCCGCCCCGGCGGCGTCGAGCGGCCAGACGACCACGCCGCATGCCGGCTTGGCATAGGCGTATTCCAGCGAGTTCGACTTGTCCCCGAGCACGCGGATCGGCCCGCGGCGGACGTAGGAGGCCTTCTCGTAGAAGGCATGGGCGCGGGTGAAGCGGGTATCGCTCCACAGGCGGAACTCCCCCGCCCCCTGCTCGCGTGCGAACGCCTCGGCAGCGGCCAGCAGTGCCTGCGCCAACCCCTGCCCCCGCGACGAGGCGGCGGCATAGACCTTGCAGATCTCCCACGCGTCCCCGTCCAGCGGGTGCGTGCCGATCATCCCGACGATCGTCCCGCCGGCCTCGGCCACCCAGCAGGCGCCGCCGAGCCCGGCGTAGTAGCCGGCCAGGGCGCGCAGCTCCGGCACCTCGCCGTCGAGATCCATCACGCAGCCGGGGTATTCCGCCCAGCAGGCCCCCACCAGCGCGATGATCCCCTCCGCATCGGCGTCGCGGCCGGGGCGGAGGGTCCAGTTCACCGCAGGCCCCCGACTCACCGCAAGCTCTGGGTGAAGGCGCGCATGCGCTCCATGCCCTTGGCGAGGGTGGCGTCGTCGGTGGCGTAGCTCAGCCGCAGGTAGGGGCTCAGGCCGAAGGACGAGCCGGGGCTGAGGGCCACCAGCTGCTCCTCCAGCACGGCGCGGGCGAAATCGTCGTCGCTGTCGATGCGCGTGCCACCGGCGGTGGTCTTGCCGAGGCAGCCGGCGATGTTGGGATAGACGTAGAACGCCCCTTCCGGCCGGTGGCAGGAAATGCCGGGGCAGGTATTGAGCGCATCCACCACGAAGTCGCGGCGGCGGCGGTAGATCTCCGCGCGCTCGGCCACCAGCTCCTGCGGCCCGTCGAGCGCGGCGGCGGCGGCGGCCTGGCCGATGCTGGAGACTCCCGCCGAGGCCAGTCCGTGCATCCGCACCGTGGCCTTGATCAGCTCCTTCGGCCCCCCGGCGAACCCGATGCGCCAGCCGGTCATGGCGTAGGTCTTGGAAACGCCGCTCAGCGTCATCACCCGCTCGCGCAGGCGCGGCTCGGCCTCGGCCAGGGTGGCATAGGGCGTGTCGGTGTAGATCAGGTGCTCGTACATGTCGTCGCAGAGCGCCCAGACATGGGGATGGCGCAGCAGCACCGCCCCCAGCTCCGCCATCTCGGCTCGGGAAATCACCGCCCCGGTGGGGTTGTTGGGATAGTTGAGCAGCACCCACTTGGTGCGCGGGGTGATCGCCGCGTCGAGGTCCTCGGGACGGAGGCGGAAGTTGTTGTTCTGCGGGCACGGCACCGTCACCGGCACACCGCCCGCGCTCTCGACGATCAGCTGGTAGGCGTTCCAGCACGGCACCGGGATGACCACCTCGTCGCCCTCGTCGAGGGTGGCCTCCATCGCGGCGTAGAGGATCTGCTTGGCGCCGTTGCCCACCATGACCTCGTCGGGCGCGTAGTCGAGCCCGTGGTCACGCAGGAACTGGCGGCGTACCGCGGCCTTCAGCGCCGGGGTGCCGTCGTGGGGGGTATATTTGGTCTCGCCGCGCAGCGCCGCCTGATGTGCCGCCTCGATGGCATGCGGCGGGGTGGCAAAATCCGGCTCGCCGATGGTGAAGCTGACGACATCCTTCCCCTGGGCGCGCAGCGCGCGGGCCCGCACGCTCATCGCCACGGTCGCCGAGGGACGCGACCGCTCCAGCCGCTGCGAGAATCCCGGGCGCAGCGGCGCCTCCTGCTGACAATGCGCCATGGATCAGACCATTCCGGCGCAGAACCGCTGGATGCGCGTGCAGGCGTCGCGCAGGCTTTCGGTGTCGGTGGCGTAGGAAATGCGGAAGTGGTCGGGATACATGAAGGCCGAGCCGTGCACCGCCGCGACCCCCTCCTCGCCGAGCAGGGCGACCACGAACTCCTCGTCGTTGGTGATCCTGGCGCCGCCCTTGGTGGTCTTGCCGTAGCAGCCGCGCACCGAGGGGAACACGTAGAAGGCGCCTTCCGGCTTGGAGCAGGCGATGCCCTGCGCCTGGTTGAGCATGTCCACCACGAGGTCGCGACGGGCCTGATAGACCGCCACCATCTCGCCGATGAAATCCTGCGGCCCGGTCAGGGCGGCCAGCGCCGCGGCCTGGCTGACCGAGGAGGTGTTGGAGGTGGACTGTCCCTGAAGCTTGTTCATGGCCTTGATCAGCGCCGCCGGCCCCCCGGCGAAGCCGATGCGCCAGCCGGTCATGGCATAGGCCTTGGAGCATCCGTTCATGGTCAGGATGCGGTCCTTCAGGCGCGGCTCGGCCTCGACGAAGGTGGCCGGCTTGAAGCCGTCGTAGGCCAGCTTGTTGTAGATGTCGTCGGTCAGCACCCAGACATTGGGGTGGCGCAGCAGCACCTCGCAGATCGGCTTGAGGTCCTCGGCCGAATAGGCCGTGCCGGTCGGGTTGGAGGGGTTGTTGAAGATCACCCACTTGGTCTTGGGCGTGATTGCCGCCTCGAGATCCTCGGCGCGCACGCGGAAGCCGTTGTTCTGCGGGCCGGCGACGAAGACCGGCGTGCCCTCGGCCACCGCCACGATGTCGGGGTAGCTCACCCAGCACGGGGTGGGAATGATCACCTCGTCGCCGGCATCGAGCGTGGACAGCATGGCGTTGAAGATCACCTGCTTGCCGCCGGTGGAGACGATGATCTCCTCGGGAGCGTACTCGACGCCATGGTCCGCCTTGAACTTGGCCGCGACGGCCTTGCGCAGCGCGAGCGTGCCGGGGACGTCGGTATATTTCGTTTCGCCACGCTGGATGGCGGCGATGGCGGCGTCCTTGATGAACTGGGGCGTATCGAAATCGGGCTCTCCCGCGGAGAGCGAAATGACATTCTTCCCGGCGGCTTTCAGGGCCCGCGCCTTGGCGGAAATGGCGAGAGTCTGGCTGGGGCTGATCCGGTCAAGACGCTGGGCAATCGGGTGCATCTGTCTGCTCTGGATAATGAAGGGGGAATGGGAGAAACGAACTCCCGTAAACCCTAATCCAGCCATGCTCCCCCGGCAACCGCACGACAGCTGCGCGCTCGGGGCAGATCATTCATGCCCGGGGAAGCAACGAGACGAAAACAGTCTAGGGCCCGGTGGTGGTCGGCAGCACCGCCGAGGGCGGCACCGCGCCAGAGGAAGCGGGCGTGGCGGCGGCAACCGTTCCGGCCTTGCTCCCCCACTGCGTGGCGGCGCGGGAAAGCGCGGGGTCCTGCTTCCACTGCGTCACGAACGGCACGGCATAGGGCTCCTCCGGGACGAAAGCCGCGGCACTGGCCGTCGGCCTCGGCGAGGCCGCAGGCGGGGCGGGAGGAACCTGCGGCGGAACCGCGAGGGCCGCATGCCGGGCGGACGAGCGCGCCGCATGCGCTGGGGCCGCCGGTCCGATTTCCCAGGGAGCCGCCGAGGGCACCACATATGGCTGCTGGCGCCCGAGGGCCGCGGAGGCGGAGGGGCCGCCCGCGGCCGCAGGAGCCGGCTGTATCGGTGTTGGGGCCGCGACCGGCCGGGGCGTCGGGACCGGCCGGGAGGACAGCGCCACCCGCTCCTTTTCTCCCGGGCCCAACGCCCAGGGGGCCAGAGCGGGCACGACATATGGCAGCTGATGTTGCAGCGTCGAATAGTCGGCCGTCGAATTGCCGGGAGCAGCATGATCCGGCGCGGAAATCTGCGCGGTCACCATCGCCACGGAGAGCGCCTCCCGCTTTCCCGCCCTGGGCCCCACCGTCCACGGCGCCTGGGACGGCGCCACATACGGCCGCTGGTGCTGCAACGTGGAATAGTCCGCGGCCGAAGCCTGCGCCGCTGCCATGGGGGCTGCTTCCCCCGAGACCGGCGCGGATGCCGGCACAGAGGCAGCCGCCTGCATCGCCGGGGCCGCCTGCGGTTCCGCGGGGGGGGCCGCTTCCCCCGAGGTCGGCGCCGGAGCGGTCGTCACCGGGGCAGGCGCCGGCCGCGCGGGGGCCGCAGGGGAACGCCCCCCGCTTCCCTCGCCGCCGGGACCGACCGACCAGGGCGCCGAAGAAGGCACCACATATGGCTGCTGCCGGGCGGATGTCGAAGCCACGGGAGCCGGAGTCGTGCCGGCTGCTGGCATCCCCGCCGGGGAGGAGACGGACGCGGCCGGGGCCCCTCCTGCCTGGGCAGCCAGATCCTTGCGCACCAGATCCTGATAGCCGGCGATCGTCTGCTCGACCTGATCGGGCGGCATGTCGCTGCCGAGCAGCGCGGAGGCCTCGTTGGAGCGGCCGCCCATGGCCAGCACCGCGGCGAGGTTGGCCCGCAACCGCGGATCGGACTCGGGATCGACCCCCAGGGAATGCATGATCTGCACCCCTTCCTCGGCACGTCCGGAAATGGCCAGCGAGAGGGCCAGATTGACCTTGATCGCGCTGTCGTGCGGGGCGATCTCGAGCGCCCGGCGATAGGCGACCTGGGCCAGCAGGTGCCGTCCCAGCGAATCCCGCGCGACCCCCAGGTTGTTCCAGGCCACGGTATCCTTGGGAGCGGCATCCACGGCGCGGGCGAACAGGACCTCGGCGGCGGCCGGGTCGCGCGACAGACGCAGCCGCCCCAGTCCGACGAGCGCCTCGGCGGATTTCGGCTCGGTCTCCACGGCCTGGGAGAACGCGGCCTCGGCCGGACCGGTTTGGCCCAGGGCCACCAGCGCCTGTCCCCGGCAGAGCATCGCCTTGAAATTGCCGGGCTCGCGCTGCAGCGTCTCGGCGCAGATCTGCAGGGCCATGCCGGGCGCCCCGGTGCGCAGGGCCGTCTCGGCAACCGATATGCCGGGGGCACCGCCGTTCGCCCCGCTGTCTCCGGGCACCGTGCATGCGGTCACCATTCCCAGCATCAGCCCAGTCGACAGCGAAACCCCGATACGCATGCGCCTGCTACCCCGACAGATAAATCGCGGCCGACTGTACAATCCCGGTCCGATTCGGTTGTACAACCATGCCGCGATTCGTCTGCCCCGCCCGGGCAGGCATTTTTCGCCGGGAAGGGCTTCCCCGCCGGGTCTCGCGGCGCCAGTGGTCCAGGCCGCCAGTGGCTCAGGCCATCAGTGGCTCAGGACGGCGAACAGGCGAATAAAGGCGGGGCCGCCGACGATGATCATCACGCAGGGCAGGATGCAGAGGATCATCGGGATCGTCAGGAACACCGGCAGGCGGGCGGCGCGTTCCTCGAAAGCCGTCAGGATCTCCTGGCGCATCTCGGCGGAAAGACTGCGCAGGGCATCTGCCAGCGGGGTGCCGTACTGGATGGTCTGGGCGAGCGTTGCCGTCAGCCGCTTCAGGCTGGCCACCCCGGTGCGATCCCCCAGCCGCAACAAGGCGGCGCGGGTATCGGTCATGACCTGCATCTCGTTGGCCGTGAGCGCCAGCTCCTGGGCCACCTCGCGGTGGGCGGAGCGGATCTCGTAGCTGACACGCGCCAGCGACGGCTCGAGCCCCAACCCGGCCTGGGCGCAAATCACCATCATGTCGAGCGCATCCGGCAGTCCGGCCTGGAGCTTCTTGCGATACGCCTCGCGGATATGGCCGACCGTCCAGTCCGGCAGCAGCAGGCCGATGATCGCCCCGAAGGCGATCACCAGCGTCCGCGTGAAGGACGCCGATTGCGCCGGCAGCAGGATCATTCCGAAGAAGGGCAGCGCCAGCAGCAGCAGGATCTTGCTGCCGATGAACAGCCCCAGCGCGCTTTCGGCGCGGAAGCCGGAGGTCTCCAGCGTCTGCTCCAGCTCCGAAAGGGTCTTCTTCGAGAGCAGCCCCGACCGCACGATGGCCACGCCGAGCCCGGTGACGATCTGCAGGAACGGCAGCCTGCCGAGATTTTCGCCCTCGCCCGTCTTCCTGACGGGAGCGACGCCGCGGGCGACGCCGATGCGCATCCGCAGCGCCTCGTCATGCGCGGACTGGCGCATCAGCAGCAGCGCGGAACCGCTGATCAGCGCGGCGCTGATGGCTCCTCCGCCGACGATCATCAGCAGGTTGTTCACGACAGCACCTTGCGAATGATGGTGCGCATGGAGAGCAGGCCGCCGCTGAGCAGCACGATGGCAAGCCCCAGCGCCTTTCTTCCGCCGGGGTCGGTGATCAGCATGGCCATATAGGACGGGTTGAGGAAGCAGAGGGCCCCGCCGGTTATGAACGGCAGGGCGGCGAGCACCGCGGCCGAGGCGCGGGCCTCGGAGGACAGCGCCTTGCCGCGAGCCCGCAGGGCCACGCGCTTGCGGATCACGTCGGCGAGGTTCTCGAGGGTCTCGCTGAGCGCGCCGCCGGTCTGGGTCTGCAGGCTGATGGCGGTGGCGAAAAAACGATACTCGGGCAGGTGCGTATGGTCGGCCATCTTCGGCAGGGCCGCCTCGAGGGCCACGCCGATCGAGAGCTCGTTGGAGAGTTCGGTGAAATACTTGGCGGTCGGCATCGGGGATTCGCGGGCCACCACCCGGATCGCCTCGGAGACCGGGATGCCCACGCGGACCGAACGCACGATCATGGCCAGGGCATCGGGAAACTGCAGCAGCAGCTCGGTGAGCCGCCTGTCGCGCCGCCAGCTCCAGAAGAAGCGCGACATCATGATCCACAGCGGCACCACCAGCACCAGGCGCAGGCTGCCGAAAAGCGCACCGGTCATTTCGGCGCCGATGAATGCCAGCAGGAGGGTGATGGGCATCACCACGTACCACGGCATCCTTTCCTCGCGGAAGGCCGGGTCGTATCCGAACAGCAGCGCGACGCGGCGCTGCAGAGGCTCGGGCTCCTTGGCCATGTGGCGCGTGATCGCCGCCGAGGCGAGCGGGCGGGCGCGCATATGCGACTCGGTGACCGCCTCGATTCGCCGGGTGAGTTCCTCCCGCTCGGCCCGCACGTGAAGATACGCCAATCCTGCGCCGGCACTGCCGACCAGGGCCAGCGCCCCGCCCAGCAGGGCAAGCTGGAGCGGCGAGATCATGCGGCCTCCATGACCTGCTTCCAGGCATCGGCCAGGCCGAAGTAGTCGAGGCGGGACTGGAAGGCCGGGCGCGCCTTGCTGGCCCGGTAGCGCCCGAAGATCCGCCCGTCCGACCCCTCGCCCTCCACCTCGAAGGAGAAGATGTCGTTGAGCAGGATGACCTCGCCCTCCATGCCGCACAGCTCGGTGATCTGGATGATGCGCCGTCCGCCGTCACGCTGGCGGGCCACCTGCACCACCATGTCGATGGCGCTGGCGATCTGCGTGCGGATGGTATGCGAGGGCAGCCCGAGGTTGCCCATCTGCACCATGTTCTCGATGCGGATCAGGGCGTCGCGCGCGGAGTTGGCGTGAATGGTGGACATCGAGCCGTCGTGGCCGGTGTTCATGGCCTGCAGCATGTCGAAGGCTTCGCTGCCGCGCACCTCGCCGACGATGATGCGGTCGGGGCGCATCCGCAGGGCGTTGCGCATCAGGTCGCGCTGGGTGATCTCGCCGCGCCCCTCAAGGTTGGCCGGGCGCGTTTCCATGCGCACCACATGCGGCTGCTGCAGCTGCAGCTCGGCCGCGTCCTCGATGGTGACGATGCGCTCGCCATGGTCGATCTGATGGCTGAGGGCATTGAGCAGCGTGGTCTTGCCCGAGCCGGTGCCTCCGGAAATGATGATGTTGAGCCGGATGCGCGAGGCGATCTTCAGCAGGTCGGCCACCGGCCGCGTCATCGAGCCGAACTCGATCAGCCGCTCGAAATCGATGCGGTGCTTGCCGAATTTACGGATCGAGATGTAGGGGCCGTCCAGCGCGAGCGGGGGAAAGACGATATTGACGCGCGAGCCGTCCTTGAGGCGGGCGTCCACCATCGGGCTGGATTCGTCGATGCGCCGCCCCACAGCCACGGCGATGCGCTGGCAGATGTTGATCAGATGGCCCGTGTCGCGGAAGCGCACGTTGGCCAGCGCCAGCTTGCCGCCCCGCTCCACGAAGGTGCGGTTGGGGCCATTGACCATAATATCGGTCACGCTGTCGTCATCGAGCAGCGTCTCCAGCGGGCCGAGGCCCACCATGTCGTGCACCAGCTCGGCGGCCAGCGCGCGCTGCTCGATGGCATTCAGCTGGAAGCGCCGCTCGGTGGCCACCGCGCCGATCAGCCGCTCCACCTCGGCGGCCAGCCGCTCCGGCGGCAAGGCGGCAACCGCCGCCGGCTCGAGCTGCGCCAGGCAGATGGCGCGAACTTCCTTGATGGCCGCGGCCGGGGCCGTTGCCGTTCCGGAGAGGATCTCCCGGGGCGGACGGGGGGGCGGCGCCGGCGCCACGGGCGCGGCCGGCACCGGGGAGGACGCGGCGGCGACACGGACAGGGGAGGCCGGCACTCCTCCGCCTTCCCCTTCGAGGCGGCCCCCTTCGAGGCGGCGGCGTCCGAATACGATCGGCGGACGGGCCGTCATTTCTTCGCCCCGAACGGCCACCAGAGATGCCCTGTCTTGGCCTCGCCCGAGGCGGCGGCACCGTTCGCGCTCCCGCTCTTGCCGGCCAGATCGCTGTCGAGCAGGCGGGTAAAGCCGACCTGGCGGGCGAGATCGGCGATCGCGGCGCGGAAGGCCCCTCCGCCACGCGCCACCGCCGGCTGGCCCAGCGTCGCCGCATTTCCCACCAGCCGCGGCAGATCGGGGATCACCACGTCCAGTTTCGTGCGCAGCGCGTCCTCGATCTGGCGCCGGCTCAGGCCGCCGGGGCGCCCCGCCCGGTTCAGCACGAGCACCGGCCGCTGCACGCCCTCGATCGCGGACGGCAAGGCCAGCATGCGCAAGGTGTCCCGCACCCCGGCGAGGGAGGGATCGACCACGAAAATTCTCTGGTTCGCCGTTTCCAGCAGGTCCCGGTAGAGCGGCACCGGCGCGAACGGCACGTCGGCGATGATGAAATTGTAGCGCCGCCGCAGCGCGTCGGTGAGCTTGCTCGCCGCACCGGTCGCGTATTCCGGCATCACCGTCAGCTTTTCCTCGGCGGCCAGAACGTGCAGCCGATCGCTCACCGGCTGAGCGGCGCGCTCGGCCAGCAGGGCGTCGATGCGCTCAGGCGCCTCCAACGCGGTGCGCAGCCCCGAGCCCGGCCGGACATTGAGCAGGAAGGCCGTGGTTCCGGTCTGCAGATTGGCATCGAACAGCACCGTGTGGCGCCGGGCCGTCTGGCCGAAATGCCACGCCAGATTGACCGCCACCGTGGTGGCCCCGGCCCCGCCGCGCACGCCGGTCACGGTCAGCAGGCGACCGCCGAGAACCGCCTCGGCGGTCGGCGCCTCGCCCAGGGCGAAGGGGCCGAAGTGCCGGGCGACGGTATCGCGGGTCAGCGGACGCGAAAGATATTCGGCGACGCCCAGTCCCCGCGTCACCGCCCGGTAGAAATCGACGCTGTCGATCTCGCCGACCACCAGGACCGAGACATGCGGCTCGACCACGTCGGAGAGATTCCCCAGCGCAGTCAGCGGCTGTTCCTCCCCCGAGACGTCGACGATCAGCACGCGGGGCGAGGGCAGCTTCTGCAGGGCCGCGATGGCAGCCCGGATGCCGCCCCGGCGGGTCTCCAGCGGGCCGGGGAGCAGGTCGGAGAGCCCGTCCCGCAACGCCGTTTCGGTGGCGGCATCGTTGACATAGGCCATCGCCGCCGCACGATCCGAGCGGCCGATTTCCACCGGGGTGCCGGATGCGACGGCGTCCATCACGAACCGCTCCCGATGGCCGAGGAAGCTCCCGCGGCGCCGGAGGCATTCGTCGGTCCGGAGCTCTTCGACGTGGAGCTGTTGGCCGGGAGAGGCTTCGGCTTGCCGTTCCAGAGGCGGGTCACGGCATCGATAGCCACCGGCGAATCCGGGTCCTGATCCTGCCGCCCGCGCTGCAGGTCGGCCGGATTGGCGACCATCGCGGTCAGGTTCTGATCGTTCACCCCGGTCTTGTGCCAGGTGTAGGGCTGGTTGAAGGGCTCAAAGCTGCCGCCGCACCCCGCCAGAACCAGCGGCACCAGAAGAACAAGGCTGCGCATTCCGCCCCTCCCCCTCATTGTACCAGGAACCCGGCCTGGCCGGCCGCCGTCGCGGGCCTGGCCGGCCCCCCCGCAGCGCTGAGCGTCGATGGGGCCGCCGGAACGCGATCCTTGAACTGGTGCAGCAGCAGCACGCGCTTGGGCTCCGAGGCCGGATCCAGCCCATCCGTCGGCGAACGCAAGGCCCGCAGATTATCGACCGGCTTCACGACATAGGGCGTGACGATGATCACCAGCTCGGTTTCCTTGCGCTGGAAGGCGCTGGAGCGGAACAGCGCTCCCAGCACCGGCAGGTCGCCGAGCCCCGGCAGCCCGTTGGCATTCTGCTCCCCGCTGTCCTGCAACAGTCCGGCGATGGCGAAGCTCTGTCCCGAGCCCAGCTCCACCGTCGTCTCGGCACGACGCACCAGCAGGGCGGGGATCGTGATCGAGGAGGTCGCGGAAACACTCATCGTGACCGCCCCGGTGGTGGTCAGCTCGCTGACCTCGGGGCTGACGTGCAGGTTGATGCGCCCGTCGGAGAGCACGGTCGGCACGAAGGCCAGGGTGATGCCGTAGCGCTTGAACTCGACGCTGATCTGCCCGTTGGTGCCCTGCGCGACCGGGACGGGGAACTCGCCACCGACCAGGAAGCTCGCCGGCTCGCCGCTCATCGTGGTCAGATTCGGCTCGGCCAGCAGATGCACCAGGCTGTCCTGCGACAGCGCATCGATGGTGGCATTGAGATCGTTGAAGCCGACCACCGCGGTGCCCATCGAATTGATCCCGAAAGGCGACAGGGCATAATTCGTGGCAGCGGCAGCAGAGGCCAGATTCGCCCCCGGCGTGGCTCCCATCACGCCCCAACGCCCGAGAGTTCCCGCGGCCGTCCAGTTGATCCCCAGCGCCCGGCTGACCTGGCGCGACATCTCGGCGATGCGCACCCGCAACGCCACCTGCGTCTTGCCGCCGGCAATGATCTGGTTCTCGACCGTCTGCCCCTCGCCGAGGTAGCCGCGGGCGACCGAAGCCGCGCGGGCCGCCTCGGCGGCGGTCTCCACGCGCCCGCTCAGCAGCAGACCCCGCTGCTGGGAGCGGACGGTCACCTGCGCCGACGGCATCAGCCGGCTGATGGCCCCCTGTGCCTCGCGCGCCGCATAGTCGGAGCGGGTCACGGAAACCGAGAACTGGGCCAGGATGGCGCCGGCGGCATCCATCGCCGCCACGGTCGTGCGCCCCGGACCCACGCCGAAAATGAACAACGTGTTGGCGCTGGCCGGGCGGACCTCGGCCACCTTCGGATCGGCCTCGAACACATTGGCCGCCGCGGCCGGCAGGGTCACCACCTGCCCTGCCCCGACCTCCAGCGCCAGCGGACGAAGCACCGCATCACGCACCGGCCGGCCCGGCACCGAGGGGCTGACCTGAGGCGCCCCACCTTGTGGAACGCCCCCCTGGGGAATGGCCGTCTGAGGAACCGCCGCCGGAGCGGGCGCGGGCAGCACCGACGGAGCCGCCACGGAAACGCCGGAGGACGGCACTTCCGCTCCGGCCACCGGCACCGCGACGGGGATCGCCGCAACGGGGGCCGCCCCTCCCGCAGCCGCCAGCGGGCCAAGCTGGGAGGCCGGCAGTGCGGTCGCCTCGATGGCCTCCGGCGAAAACGTGGTCGTCGAAGGTCGCACCACCGTCGGCGGCGGAGCCACCTCGCCGGCATGCGCCGACAGAAACGGCACGCCCGCCAACAGCGCCGCCATCAGGGGCAGCGCGGCAAGCCGGGGGAAGGAACGCCAGCGGGCGACCGATCCATGCACGTGCTGGCCCATCAGAACTTGAACTCCTTGCCTTCCCCGGCACCATTGAAGACCCGCATGACGCTCGGCCCCTGGGTCTGGGTCTTGCTCGACAGGGCATTGGAGACATCGCTCGCCCATGTCGGGGCCGTCTTCGGATCGTTTCCCGCGGCCGCCGCCGGAGTCCCCGGCATCGACGACCTCACCGCCAGCGACAGCCGCCCGATGCGGGCCGCGACCTGAATCTTTTCCGCCTCCGAGGCCCCCACCTCCAGGGTCACGGTCCGGGCGGCCTGCGCACTCGTGCCCCCCGGCAGGGGTCCCCCGGCAAGATGCTGGTCGATGGCGATCACCCGCGCCCCCTCGAGCACGGTCTCGGCGACCACCCGCCGGCCAGGGGCCAGATCCGGCGCATCGATCTGCTGGGTCAGGATCACGTCCACCGTATCGCCCGGCCAGATCAGCCCGGCCGACCCGCTGACGGCATCCACCGCCACGGTGACCGCGCGCTTGCCCGGCCGCAGCACCGCGGCGAGGAAGCCGTGATCGCCGGGCTTGAGCAGATCCTCCTGGATGATCGGCGTGTTCGCCCCCACGGACCGGCGCGCCATCGCGCCAACCACCGCCAGCCGCGCCTCCGGCGTATCCGGCAGCGCCCCGGCGGGCACCGCATCGCGGGCGACCTGCAGCACGGCGATGTCGTCGGGCTTGATCATCGCCCCGGCCGCCAGCGAATGCGCCGCGGAGATCACCGCGGTCGTGGTATGTTGCACCGGCGCGGGCGCCGTGGCCTGGGGCCGCGTCGGCGCGAGCGTCACGTAGCCGATGCCCAGAAACCCCGCGAGGCCAACCAGGACCAGCAGACCAAGAAAAAAGCGTGCGATCATGATGAAGCGCCCTGCACCAACGCGAGCATCCCGGCGGCGGCAATCGCGACGGCATAGGGGAGAGGCCCGCCGCGCCTGATTCTCCAGCACTCCACCCGCCAGACACGACGGGGCAACGACAATCCCCGCCCGCCGACCAGCGCGGGTTCAGGCACGCAGCGCCGCCCCGCCAGATAGATCAGGGCGAGCACACCGCCGGCCAACCCGACCCACAACAGGAAGCCCGGCACAAGCCACGGCGGAACAGCCACCGCGCCGGCGCCGAGGAGCTTGACGTCCCCGCCCCCGAGCCATCCCATCAGCCAGCAGATTGTTCCGGCGACGAACACGCCCCCTCCTGCAACGATGCTTCCCAGCAGATCCCCAGCCCAAAGCCGCAATGCCACCCCGGCGGCCAGCAGCACCAGCGGAACAACATTCGGAATGTTTCGACTGGCAACATCATGGACGGCAGCCACCCCGAACATCCCCAGGCAAGCCACCATCAGAATGGACGGAATGCCAATCATACGGATGTCCCGCCTGCTGATTGGTGTTGGCCAGACAGGTTCTCGTTCCGAGCTGGCCAGGACAGCCATCAAACCAGCCGCCCCGGCCGCCCGGATACCGGCTCGTTCCGGTAAACGATCGACGTCGTTACTGATGCAGGTTGCCGCTGACGTTGTTGAACAGCAAGCCAAGGTTGGTGCCCAGGGTCCGGACCGCGGCAAGAATGGCCAGCGCGACGGCGGCCGCGATCAGCCCGTATTCCAGCGCGGTCACGCCACGCTTATCGAGACCCATCCGGTGGCCCCAGACGATCGCGGTATGTTTGATCAGCTCGTACATAAGTCTCTCTGTCCTTCGCTTTCACGCTCGACCGGGCGCCCATCGCCCAGCCTCCGCCTCATAAAGCACAGCCGGTGTCGAGTTTACCGATAATTTACCCATGACAATTTATAACAATTCTCTCAAAAAATATCCTAAACGTTACTCCCAAAACCTTCCTGAAAGCCTTCCGCACCGAACTTCGCTTCGTTCCCGGCATGGCCGGCCTGCTCAAAACGAGCAGGGCGTCGCCTCATAACACGAATGCCGTCGAAAAATTAAGCAAAAGTGCATATCTCTCTACCGTTACGACGCCTTGCTTTCGTTGTGACGCCTCGGATTCCTACTTTATCGCAATGATTCGCGGACCATTCCCCGGCCGGGGCGGCGCAATCACACGAACCCCGAACGCCACCGTTTTCTCCGGCGGAGCCCCCAGCACCCCCCATTCGGCCAGGACGCGATCCCGGTAGGGCAGCCCGAACTTCAGCTCGGCGGAATGATAGCCTGCCACCGCCCCTTCCCAGCTCCCCGTGCGTTCGTGCAGCTCGATCAGGAAACGTGCCGCGTAGGTGGCGTTGGCATAGGGGTCGAAGGCCTCTTCCAGCGAGGCGAATGCTTTCGGATGATAGTACAGATTGACCTGGAAGCAGCCGACGTCGATCGAATTCGTCCGGGTGGCCTGCAGCGCGGCCACGGCCGCGATCGCCTCGTTCCTGTCCCGGAAATACGAGGAATTCCCCATCGCATCGACCGACCACGGCCACGCCGCCACCCCCTGCGGTCCCTGCCGTCCGGTCTCGATATGGCCGATCGCCAGCAGCAGCCCCCGCGGGATGCCGAACCGCTGCTCGGCGATCCGCCCGGCATCCGCACAGACCCCCCAATCCGATTGGCCGGAGGCCGATTTTCCGGCCCCCGATTTTCCGGGAACCGACGTGTCGGGCGCCGCCTGAACAACCGGCTGTTCCGCCATGGCCGGCCGGGGCGCGCCGGCCCAGGACAGTCCCGCCACGACCGCCAGCGCACCGAGGGGAAGGGAGAACTTCATGCCGCTGCCAGTCGCCGTTCGGTCCGCGCCATATGCACGGCTTCCGGACACGAGGTATCGGGCGGAGCGCGCAAGGTCAAGCCACTGCCCCACACGGTGGCCACCAGGTCGGGAGCCCCCCGGGCCGAGAGTTTCTTGCGCAGCTTGCAGACGATCACATCCAGGGTCCGCAGCGCCGGCCCCTCCTCCGCCCCATAGACATGATTGACGATGCTGCTCTTGGAGTGGACCACGCCGGGGCGCAGGAACAGAAGTTCCAGGATGGCATATTCCTTCGGGGTCAGCGCGACCGGATGGCCGTACACGCTCACCTCCATCCGCCCCAGGCGCAACTCCGCCTCGCCCGCCTTCAGGGTGGCGCCGGCCTGCCCGCGGAAACGCCGGGCGATGGCCCGCAACCGCGCCCGCAGCTCGTCGGGAACGCAGGCGGAAGAAACCACGTCATCGGCGCCCGCTTCCAGCAGGGCCGTGCGGGTGGCGCTGTCGGGCACCCCGCAAACCAGCACCGGCAGGACCACCCCGTCGCGACGCAGCCGCGACAGAACCGCCGGGGCGCTCACCAGCAGCAGAATTGCATCGTAGTCGTAGGCCAGCAGGAACTCGCGCGCCTCGGAGAGCGTCGCCGCATCAAAGAGGAGCCCCGGCCCCGACAGGTTGGCCTGCAGGCCCCGCTCCCCCCGTCCCTGTTCCGCAGTCACCGCCAGAACGCGCATCTCGTCCTCGCCACCCCGATCCTGGGACAGGATCCTATTCATGTAGGCGACCCGACGAAATTGGCCGGAGGGACGAGTTGCCCCCTGAAAGGGTAGTCCGAAAGTACTAATCCAAGGTAGCCGGATGACGCTTGCCCGCGATGGGCCCACTCTCGCGCGCCCCCTTGCAGGATGGGGACGAACTGGGCCATGCCAGAATAGGATCATCCCCCTTGGAGAACGCCTTCATGCCGACACCAGAGCCCCTCCGCCCGGGCGAACATCACCACGGCGGGGGGGCTCTTGTCGGGTTGGGGGCCGGCCTGTCCGCGCTGATCAGCCTGCTTTTCGGCCTCAACCAGTATGTTTCGGGCGGCACGCTGTCGCTGACCAACCCGGACAGCTTCATGCGCCTGGTGCGCCTGCGCGACGAGCTGGCGGCGGGGCACGCGCTGCAGATGGTGGCCCGCGATGCCTCCGGACAGGGCCTGCTCCTGCACTGGTCGCATCTGCTCGAGGCCCTGCTGGCTCTGCTCGCCACCCCGCTGTCCTGGGTGATGCCTCCGTCCGAGGCACTTTCCTGGACCGCGCTGCTGCTGGGACCGGCGTCGATGGCCATCCTCGGCGCGGTCCTCGTCTGGGCCCTCCTCCCCGTGGCCAGCCGGGACTTTCTCTGGACCTCGGCTCCGGCGGTCGCCCTCTCGCCCTCGGTGATCTGCTACGGCCAGGTCGGCGTCGTGCATCACCATATCCTGCTCGCCGCGGCGGCCACGGCGCTGGCCGGCTGGACGCTGCGCCTGCTGCGGGGCCTCTCCGGACGTGACGGAGGGCTCGCGCTGGCCGCCTGGGCCACGGGCGGGTTCTGGCTCAGTCCGGAGATCTTTCCCGCCGTCTTCCTGACCTATGTCGGGCTGGGCTGGGGCTGGCTGCGCGCCCCGGACACCCCGGGGCTGCGGGCCGGAATCGCGGCCGCCGGTCTGGCCCTGCCAGCGCTGCTGCTGGCGGTGCTGCTGGTGGACCCTCCGGCCGGCGGCCTGCTCACGCCCGCGATCGACCACATCTCGTCTCTCTGGCTGGCATTCGCCCTGGCCGTTGCCGCGACGGCCCTGGCCGTCGCCCGGGATCGCCGGCTCTGGGCCGGGGGCGTGGGCGTGGCCTCCATCCTGCTCTGGCTGGCCTGCTTTCCCGAGGTGCTGCGCGGCACCGACGTGCTGGTCCAGGTCGAGCAGGCCCGTGCCGTTTTCGCCTCCATCCTGGAGATGCGGCCGGTGCGCACGCTGTCGGATGCCCTGATGCTGCTGGTCCCCGGCGCGGCGGCGCTGCTGCTGCTGGCCGCCCTGGCCTGGCGCCGGCGCAGCTGGGGATACGGCTATGCCGCCCTGTGCGTGGCCATCACGCTGGTGCTGGCCCAGCAGCACGTGCGATTCTCGACCTATACCGCGATCATGGGCGCCGCCGCGCTGCCGGGATGGCTGGAAATCCTGACCTTCCGGTTGCGCACCCATCTGGTCGGAGCCATGTTCGCGCGGGTCCTCCTCACGGCCGGCTGGATTCTGCTCCCCAGCGGCGTGGCCATCCTCTCGAACAGCTCCAGGCTGACGACCACATCCTCCCACGGCTTATCCTCCGATACCCTGCCCGCCTGCCGGGTTGCCGATGCGGTGCCGATGCTGCGCCAGGCCGCCGGGCAGATCGTTCTGGCGCATATCAATTTCACGCCAGAGTTGCTCTATCGTACCAAAGTGCTAACGGTTGGCTCGCTATACGTACGCGGGCAGGAAGCTGCGGTGCGTCTGGAGGCGGCCTGGGCCGACACGGCGTGGGATCAGCCGGGTCCGGCCATGGAGGCCACCGGGGCGCACTATGTGCTGGTCTGCCGCCAGGCGGCACGGCCTCCTGCCGGCGTGGAGACCCTGGAGGGACGCCTTCTGCGTGGCGAGCATCCGGACTGGCTGCGGGAAGTGGCGGCCGAGCCGTCTGGTTTCGTGCTTTACGAGAGGCTGCGATGAGGAATGCGACCGGATTGTTTCGTGCCCGATTGCTTCGGGACCAGCGCGGAATTTCCGCCCTGGAGTTCGCCATCGTGGTCCCGATCCTGGTCCTGCTCACCGGAGGCATCACGGACCTGGGGCTGATGCTGCGCGACCATGGCGCGCTGTCGGTCGCCCTCAACGCGGGGACGCGCGCCGCCCTGCTGCTCGGCAGCAGCGCCACCACCGACAGCACCATCGCCGCCAAGGTCACGAGCGCCATGAGTGCGGCCAACGGCCTCGGCACACCGGCCAGCTTCAGCGCCACGCCCCCGGCCTGCTACTGCATCACGGCCGTAGCCTCCAGCTCCACGCTCACGCCCAACCCCTGCAGCACCGCCACCGCTCCGACCACCTGCGCCGATGGCAACGCCCCCGGCACCTACATGACCCTCACCGCCACCTACGCCTACTCCCCCCTGATGCCCGGCTTTGCCTTCGTGGCCGACACAACCCTGAGCCAGACAGCTTCGGTGCGCCTGAAATGACCTCTGCCCCTCCATCCCGCCGGCGCCGGCGCGGTCTCAACAGCGGCGAGACCGCCGTGGAATTCGCCCTTGTCGGCGTCGTGCTGTTCACGCTCCTGTTCGGGATCATCGGCGCGGCCCTGCTGATGTGGACCCAGAACGCCCTGCAGGAGGCTGCCAGCCGCACGGCCCGCTGCGTCGCCATCGGCAGCACAGAATGCGCCACGCCCGCGAGCTATGCGGCCGGGCTGGTCAGCGGATTCACCTTTGCCGGACTGGGCAACGCTGCCACCGTCGCCGTCAGCACGGGCGCCACCTGCTCGGGCGATGCCACGTCCACCGGCACGATCACCGCCTCCTACCAGATCGTCAAGATCACCTCGGCCTTCTGGGCCAACGGCCTGCTGCCGTCACCGCTTTCCGGGATCACCCTGTCGGCCACCGCCTGCTATCCGATCTCGGCGAGCTGACCGGCGGCCGCCTCACCCCCTCGCGTAGCGCCCCAGCCGGCGCTCCAGGCCGGCCGCCGACCGGCGATGCCAGCGCACCGTCGCTCCCTCCCCGTCCAGGCGCGCACCCACGGCGGCGACGCAGCCGGCCACGACGCGCTGGGCAAACCGCCACGCGGCGGCTTCCCTCTCCCCGGCCGCCTCCCGGGGGGGCGCCAGGAACAGCCGCGGCGGCCGCCCGGCAAACCCGAAACCGGCCAGACCGGCGGCAATTCCCTCGCCCGTCGCCTTGACGAAGGCCTCCTTCAGCGTCCACAGCCGCACCAGCCGCTCCGCGCGCCTCGCTTCCGCGACCTCCCGCAGGTCCGCCACCTCGCGCGGGGCGAAAAAG
>CALNAL010000027.1 GCA_937874445.1 uncultured Acetobacteraceae bacterium
CTGGGAGGCGGCCGCCCGGCTGGCCGAGCGCGCCGATGCGGCGCATCCGGGCGGCACGTGGCTGCGCGGGGAACGCTACCAGGTCGCCGTGCGCCTCGGACGCTGGCGGCAGGCGCTGGCCCTGGCCGGCCCCGGCGCCCCGGTGGCCGACCTCACCGCCGCCGCGGCCGAGGCCGAGGCCAATCCGGATGCCGCGCTGAAGCTCGCCAAGCGCGCCTTCAAGGCCAACCCCGATCTGGCCCCCGCGGCGCTGGCCTATGCCCGGCGGCTGCGCGCCGCCGGACGCGAACGCAAGGCGCAGTCGGTCATTGCCCAGGCCTGGCGCGCGGCGCCGCATCCCGAACTCGCCGCCTTCGCCCTCGAGCCGCTGTCCGGGCTGGCCCGGCTGCACGCCGCCGAGCGGCTGACCGGGCAGTCGCCCGGACATCCCGAAAGCGCCTTCCTGCTGGCCCGCGAGTGTCTGGCGCTCGGCCAGACGGCGGCGGCCCGGCGCCACCTCGAGGCCGCGCGCGAGGCCGGAATGGCGGAGCGGCGGCTGTGGCTGCTGCAGGCCGACCTCGAGGCCGAGGAGAAGGGGGATACCGACGCCGGCCGCCTCGCCCAGCGCGACGCCCTGCGCCACGCCGCCGAGGCCGGGGCCGACCCGGTCTGGCACTGCGAGGCCTGCGGCGCGGTGGTGCCGAAGTGGGTGCCGGCCTGCCCGGCCTGCCATGCCGCCGGGCGTATCCGCTGGGGCGGCCCGGCCCACCCGGTCCTGGCGGCTCCCGAGGCGGAAACGCCGGCCTGAGCGGGCACCGCGTCTTGGGGGAGAGGAAGCAAGGGAAGGCTTCTTTTTCCTGAAGGCAAAAGAAGCAAAAAGGACTTCGTTCGTTTGGCTTCGCGGCTGACACAGGCGCGGAGCCTTATGGGATAAAGCTTTCCTGGTTCTCCTTTCCCGAAAGGAGAACACCTTGCCTTGTTTTTTCAGGCCTTGCGGAACAGCGCGGCGAGGCGAGCGGCCATGCCGTCCGGGGCGGGGTTGGCCACGTCGGCGGCCAGGGCCTCGTAGTGCTCGGCGGCCGCCAGGAAGGCGGGAGCGAAGGGGTTGTCGCCCATCCAGGCCGCGATTTCCCGCATTTCGGCGACCCAGCGATAGGCCCGCGAGGGCACGCCGGGCATGACCTGGCGCAGCTGGGCGAGGATGGCGGGCTGGGTTTCGGCCATTTCAGCGAACAGGGTCTCGGCCGCCCCGCACTGTTCCGCAGCCAGGGCCACGGCGGCGCCGAGAGTGGCGAGCCCCTTGTTCATGCCTGCATAGGCCATCTTCAGCGCCGACCCGGCCCCCACCGGGGCGCCCTCCATGACCCGCCAGTCGATGCCGTACTCCCGCAGGGCGGCGAGGGCGGCGGCCCCGGGACCGGCGGCATAGAGACGCGGGCCGGGGGCCTCGCCCGCCGGGGGGTAGCCGAGCAGGGCGACATCGGCGAAGGGCACGCCGGGCAGGGCCGCGGCGACGGCCTTCACGGTATCGGGGCTGACGGCGTTGCAGTCGGCGAACGCCACCGCCGCGCCGCGGGGAACCAGGACCGGGGCCAGACGCCTGGCCAGGGCCAGGGCCTCGGCAGGCGGCACGACCGACAGCACGGTATCGGCCCAGGCGGCGAGGTCGGCCTCGGCGGGGAGCCGGGTCAGGCCGGCGGCGCGGGCGGCCGAGGCAGAAGAGCGCCCCTGCAGGGTGATCGCGACCTCGGCCCCCCGGCTGGCCAGGCGATGGGCGATGGCCGCCCCCATGCTACCGGGTGCGATGACGGCAATGCGCATGCGAAATCTCCTGGAATGAGGAGCGTCAGAACCGCACGGAAGCGGCGAGCGAGCCGAACTGGTGCAGGCCCCCCTTCTGGTGCTCGTATTCCTGGGTCTGGATGACGTGCGTGTAGGTGATGCGCACGCCGTGGTAGATGATGCCGAGCCCGGCCTGGACCTCGGCCTGCCAGATGTTGAGCTTGGCCCCGCGGCTGGTGCGCCAGGTGTTGCCTTCCACGGTGAGATCGTGGAGCACGGCCTGGCCGTCGAAGCCGGCGAACAGGTACCAGGCGAACGGGCGGCTGTTGTGGTAGACGTCGGTGCCGGTCAGGCCGGGGCGCATGCGGGACGCGCCGTAGTCGGCATCGAGCCCCTGGCCGATGCGGAAAGTCACACCGGGAGCGATGTAGTCGCGCAGGTTGCCGATGCCGGCGGTGAGGGCGGGCAGGGAGTCGGTCTCCAGGGCTCCGAGCTTGCCCATCGGCAGGCGCCAGGTGCGCTCGGACGTGATCTGCAGCAGGGGCTCATCGTGGAGCTGATTGTGCCAGCCGTTGGTCTGACGCTGGCCGATGAGGTCATGGAAGCCGTTCTGCACCCGCTCGCCCTGGGCATCGGGACCGACCAGGCCCACGCCGACGGTCAGGCGCGAGAGGGTGTTGCGGCTTTCCTGGATCAGCGAGGTGGTGGCCATCAGGATGGCCGAGAAGGGGCGGTCGTAGGCGGGCGGATTGCCGGAGGTGTTGTCGCCCGGGGTGTAGATCTGCTGGGTCAGATCGAAGCCGATGCGCTGGGTGCCCGCTCCCCACAGCGTGCGGCCGAGATCCTGCAGGAAGCCGGGCACATACCCCTCGGGCGACACATAGCCGAGACGCAGGCCGTTGGTGTAGTTGCGGTCGGCCATCTTGGCCGTGCTGATGGACGCGTTCTCGCCCTGGAGGGTCCAGATGGCCGCGGAATCGCCGGCAGGGGAGAGGTTGACGCGCGGAGCGGAACTCTGCGGGGTCGCACTCTGGGGGGCCGCGCCCTGGGGGGCCGCGCCCTGGGAAATGGCGACGGAGGACGCGTCTGCCTGGGGGGCGGCGGCCATCGCCCTCCCTGGCAGGGCTGCCATCAGGGGCAAGGCGAGCAGGGCTGAGGCGAAGCGTTTCCGCTGAGTCATATGATGGCGTCCATCTGCGACCGGGGAGCCAACATAACAGGGGGGGGCGGGTTTTCGAAACCCCATGCCGGAGAGGAGACGCATTCCCAACTTTTCCCCGACGTCCCGCCCGCTGATATCTCGCGGATGCACGCCGGCTTGGCGGGCGGAAGGGGGGCGGCTAGATTGCTGGACCTTCCCAGAGGATGGGTGGCCGAGCGGTCTAAGGCAGCAGTCTTGAAAACTGCCGGGCGCATTGCGTCCCGTGGGTTCGAATCCCACCCCATCCGCCACTT
>CALNAL010000028.1 GCA_937874445.1 uncultured Acetobacteraceae bacterium
ACCCAGATCTGCGGGGAGATCTGCGCCGCCTCCCCCGCCGCCGCCTCGCGCCAGCCCGCGGCGGTATGCGCGCCATGCACCGCGGTGCGTCCGGCAAGCCGCAGCCGCATGCCCATCGGCCGCCGCCCGGCTTCCTCCCAGGCCGCTGCCAGCGCCTGCTGCACCCGCACCAGCGCCGTCGCCTCGCCGGTCGCCCCGGAGAGGTCCACCTCCGGGCGGGCCCAGCGGAACAGGTCGAGCACCCGTGCCTCCACCGCCGCGATGCGCCCGTCGGCCACCGTCACCAGCGTCGCCCCCTTGGGGCCGGTCTCGTTGACGTCGCGGCCCTGGAGATTGCCGGGAAAGACGATCCACGGCCGCTCGGCCACCACCTGCCGGGCATGGATGTGCCCCAGCGCCCAGTAGTCGTAGCCCCGCCCCTCCAGGGTGGCGCGCGTGCAGGGCACGTAGCGCGCGTGCACCCCGCCGCTCTGCTCCAGGCAGGTGTGCAGCAGGCCGATGTTGAGCATCCCCGGCACGGCCGCCGGCCAGCTGCCCGGGTCGATCCCGGCGCCGTCGCGCTCGGCATAGCTCTGCCCGTGCACCACCGCGCCGAGTTCGGGGAACGCGTGGGACTGCACGCGGGCGGCATGCAGCAGGGTGATCGGCAGCTCCACCGCGCGGCTGATGCGGTTCTGGGCGTCGTGGTTGCCGCGCACCGCCACCACCGCGATGCCGGCCTCGGCGAGCCGGCGCATCTGGTCGCGGAAGTAGAGGCCGGTGCCGAGGTCGGGCCAGTCGCCGTCGAAGATGTCCCCGGCGATCAGCACCAGGGCCACCGGCTCGGCGAGGGCGAGGTCCACCAGCCGCCCCAGCGCCCGCCGCGAGGCCCCGCGGATCTCCTCCGCCGGCGCCTCCCCCGACTCCAGCCCGCGCAGGGGGGAGTCGAGATGCAGGTCCGCCGCGTGCAGGAACTTCCAGACGCTCACGCCCAAACTCTCATGCCAGCCCCTTCCACTTCTTCCAGCCCGCCGCCCGCAGCGCGCAGGCCGGGCAGGTGCCGCAGCCGTAGCCCCAGTCGTGATGGGTGGTGTGGTCGCCGAGATAGCAGGAATGCGAGCCCTCGACGATCAGTTCCACCAGCCGGTTGCCGCCGAGCTTCTCGGCGAGCGCCCAGGTGGCCGCCTTGTCGCGCCACATCAGCGGGGTCTCCACCACGAAGCGCCGGTCCAGCCCGAGGTTCAGCGCGAGCTGCATGGCCTTGATGGTGTCGTCGCGGCAGTCGGGGTAGCCGGAATAGTCGGTCTCGCACACCCCGGTGACGATCCGCCGCAGGCCGCGCCGGTAGGCCAGCGCCGCCGCGTAGGTGAGAAACACCAGGTTGCGCCCCGGCACGAAGGTGCTGGGCAGGCCCTCGGCGGTCATGCGGATCTCGGCCTGGCTGGTCAGCGCGGTCTCGCCGATCGCGGCCAGCGAGGCGCCGAGGTCGAGCACGTGGTCGGTGCCGAGGCGCCCGGGGAACAGCTCCCCGATGCCCTGGCGCAGCGGCGGGCGACAGGTGAGTTCCACCGCGTGGCGCTGGCCGTAGGCGAAGCCCACCGTCTCGACATAGGGGTAGCGCTCCAGCGCCCAGGCCAGGCAGGTCGTGGAATCCTGCCCGCCGGAGAACAGCACCAGCGCGCTTTCGGGAACGTGATCGTGGGGGGTGTGATCGTGGTTCGACATCACAAATTTCTCCTTTCGGCGAAGATAATTCCGCTCCGCCGGCAGCTCGCCTATGCTGCGCGCATGGAACCCGATTTCAACGAGGCAGAGGTCGTCCGCTACTCCCGCCACATCCTGCTCGACGAGGTGGGGAGCACGGGGCAGGCCAGGCTGCGCGACGCCAGCGTGCTGGTGGTCGGCGCGGGGGGACTCGGCTGCCCGCTGGTACTCTACCTCGCCGCCGCCGGAGTCGGGCGCATCGGCATCGTCGATGGCGATACGGTGGAGCTTTCCAACCTGCAACGCCAGATCGGCCATACCACGGCGGGGCTGGGCCGGCCCAAGGCGGCCTCGCTGGCCGAGGCGGCCGGCGCCATCAACCCGCTGGTGCGCCTCGAACCCCACCAGAGGCGCCTCGACGCCGGCAACGCCCTGGCGCTGGTCGGCGACTACGACATCGTCTGCGACGCGACCGACAATTTCCCCACCCGCTTCCTGGTCTCCGATGCCTGCGTGCTGGCGCGGCGCACGCTGGTCTCGGCGGCGGTGCTGCGCTTCGAGGGGCAGCTCGCCACCTTCAAGCCGCACGCGGACGGGCCGCAGGGGGGCGGGCCGTGCTACCGCTGCCTCTATCCCGCGCCGCCGCCGCCGGATGCGGTGCCGAGCTGCGCCGAGGCGGGGGTGCTGGGGGCGGTGGTCGGCGTGCTGGGCACGCTGCAGGCCACCGAGGTGCTCAAGGAAATTCTCGGCATCGGCGAGACCCTCGCCGGCCGGCTGCTGATCTGGGACGCGCTGAGCCTGCGCACGCGCCTCGTGAAGCTGCGCCCCGACCCGGCCTGCCCCGCCTGCGGGCCGCACGCCACGCTGACCGACCTTTCCGCCCACATGCTTCACACGGGAGAACCCGCCTGTGCCCTCTGACCCCACTCCCGCCGAGCCGCTCGGCATCCTGTTGATCTCCGGCGCCTATGAACGGGCGCACTACGCCTTCGTGCTGGCCGCGGGTGCGGCGGCGCTGGGGCGGACGGTGACACTGTTCGCCACCAACGCCGGCTGCCGGGCGCTGTGCGCCGACTGGTCGGGGCTGGAGGAAGCCGGGCGCGACGCCGGGCTGCGACTGCGCGGGGTGGCCGGCATCGGCGAACTGCGCGACGCGGCCCGCGAGCTGGGCGTGCGCCTGATCGCCTGCGAGACCGGCCTGCGCATCGCCGCGATCGACCGCAAGGACCTGCTCGAGGGCGTGGAGGTTGCCGGAGTCGCCGCCTTCCTCGCCGATTCACACGGCCAGATCATGACTCTCTAGCCATCTCCGACGGGAGGGACTTGACCCGGCGCGGGTCGGGTTGGCACGGAAGGGACCATGAGAGGCGTTGGTTTCGCGAGGAGGGTACCCGGACGAATTCTGCCGGGTGTGGTTCTGCTGGCCGCGAGCCTGGTCGTGGCGGGAGGCGTGTCGCCGGCCCGGGCGCAGGACAGGGCCGCCACCTCGCAGAGCTGTCTCTTATACACATCTGACGCTGCCGACGAAGGCTTT
>CALNAL010000029.1 GCA_937874445.1 uncultured Acetobacteraceae bacterium
CGACGCGGGGGGCGAGGTGGCGGAGGTAGGTCCAGAGGGGGATGATGTGGCGCGCGAGGGTGGGGTGATGGAGGAGACGTGCGGCGACCAGCGCGGCGAGGGCCGCGAGGATGGTAGAGAGACGGGAGAGGAAGGTTGCCGCGGTCATGGGAACCATTCATAGGACTTTATGCCCCAAAAGTCAAGAAAAAGGATTCTTGTCCTTTTAGCACCCCGCCTGCCCCCCCGCGGAGCCAAAGGAACAAAGCTTTCCTGGTTCTCCTTTCCCGAAAGGAGAACACCTTGCCTTGCTTGCCTTGTCGGGCGGTGGCGGGGCGTGGGCCTTCGCTCTAGGGTGGCGGCATGAACACGCCCTCCCCTTTTGCTGACGCCACGCGGCGCTGGGCGCTCGCGCTGACGGCCATCCCCAGCGTCACCGGCACGGCCGACGAGGCCGCCTGTGCCGGGCGTATCGCCGAACTGCTGCGCGCCTCTCCCGCCGGGTTCGAGGTGTGGACCTTCCCGGTGCCCGGCGGACGCTTTCCGCGCGCCTGCGTCGCCGCCCTGCTGCGCGGGACGGGGCGCGAGACGCTGATCCTGACCGGGCACTACGACACCGTGCAGACCGGCAACTACGGCGACTTGCAGCCGCTCGCGCTCGACCCGGAGGCCCTGCGGCCGGCCCTGCTCGCGGCCCTGGAAGACGCGGAGGACGAATCCGGCCTGCGCGCCCGCGCGGACCTCGCCTCCGGCGCCTTCCTGCCCGGGCGCGGGCTGCTCGACATGAAGGCCGGGCTCGCCGCCGCCATCGCGGTGATGGAAGAGGCCGCCACCCGGCCGGCCCGGCCGGGCAACCTGCTGCTGCTGGTGGTGCCCGACGAGGAGGCCAACTCCGCCGGCGCCCGCGCGGCCGCCCCCGAGATGGCGCGGATCGCCGCAACCCATGGGCTCGCGCTCGCCGGGGCGATCAACCTGGACTGCATCTGCGACTTCGGCGACGGGTCCGACGGGCGGCGGATCGCGCTGGGCAGCGTGGGCAAGCTGCTGCCTTCCGCGCTGGTGGTGGGACGGGCCGCCCACGCCGCCGATTCCTACGCCGGGCTCGGGGCCTGCGCGCTGGCCGGAACGCTCGCCGCCGCGGTGGAATGGGCGCCGGAACTGGCCGAGTCCACCGGCGCCGACCTCGGCCCCGGCCCCACCCTGCTGGGCATGCGCGACACCAAGACGGGCTACGACGTCACCATGCCCGCCTCGGTGTGGATGTACTGGAACGTGATCTGCCATCGCCAGGGGCCGGAGGAGGTGCTCGGGCGGATCGAGACCATCGCCCGCACCGCGCTCACCGGCGCGCTGGCGACCCTCGGCGCCCGCCGTCCCCGGAGCGCAGGCACCAGCCTGCCCACCGAAATTCCCGTGCTGCGCTACAACGCCCTGCTCGCCGGGGCGACGGCACGCCACCCCGAGGCCCGCGCCCGGATCGCCGCGCGCGCCGGGGAGCTGGCGGCCTCCGGGGCCGACCTGCCGGAACAGTGCCGCCAGCTCACCGAGCTGGCGTGGGCCCTCTCCGGGCGCAGCGGGCCGGCGGTGGTGCTGGGGTTTGCCTCGCTGCCCTATCTCGCCTGCGCGCTCGGCCCCGACCCCGCCGCGCGACGGCTGGACACGGCGGCGCGAGAGGCGGCGGCGGAAGTCTCGAAACGCCACGGCGTGACGATCGGCACGCGGGCCTTCTTCCCCGGGATTTCCGACATGAGCTATCTCGGCCAGGCCAGCGAAAGCGCGGTGCCGGAAATCGCCCGCAACACCCCCTGCTGGGGACACGCCATCCGCTGGCCCGAGGGGCCGGCGCTGGGACAGGTGCCGATCGTCAACGCCGGACCGTGGGGACGCGACTTCCACACGCGCCTGGAACGGGTGGATGCGGACTACGCCTTCGCGATCGTGCCCGAGCTGATCGTGGCGATCGCCAGGCGGGTGCTGGCCGCGCCGACGGCCTGACCGCACGCCGGGGAAAGCAAGGGAAGAAAGACAAGGTGTTCTCCTTTCGGGAAAGGAGAACCAGGAAAGCTTTATTCATTTAGGCTCCGCGCCTGTGGCGGACGCGGAGCCAAATGAACAAAAGTCCTTTTGCTTCTTTTCCTTCAGGAAAAGAAGACCTTCCCTTCTGACGCCGGCTAAAGGGTCACGCCGGTCTTGAAGATGACGATCTCGCCGATTCCGTTGATCTCGTTGCGGGTCGGCTTGCCCGCGGCGTGGGCGAGGATGGTCTCGACGAAGGCATCGCGCAGGCCGAGCACCGTGGTCTCGCCGGTGGCGATCGGGCCGGCGTTGAAGTCGATCCAGTGCGGCTTGCGCGCGGCCAGGGTGCTGTTGGTGGCCACCTTCACCGTGGGCACCACGCCGCCGAGCGGCGTGCCGCGCCCGGTGGTGAACAGCACCATGTGGCAGCCGGACGCCGCGAGAGCCGTCACCGCCACCCCGTCGTTGCCGGGCGCGGACAGCAGGTTCAGCCCCGGCGTGCGCAGCCGCCCGCCATACTTCAGCACGTCGTGCACGATCGAGGTGCCCGCCTTCTGCGTGCAGCCCAGCGACTTCTCTTCCAGAGTCGTGATTCCGCCGGCCTTGTTGCCCGGCGAGGGGTTCTCGTAGATCGGCTGGTGGTTGTCCACGTAGTACTGCTTGAAGTCGTTGACCAGGTGCACGATGTCGCTGAACACGCCCTGGTTTTCCGCGCGCGCCATCAGCAGGCGTTCCGCGCCGAACATCTCCGGCACCTCGGTCAGCACCGTCGTGCCGCCCGCGCCCGCCAGCCAGTCCGAGAACGCCCCGAGCAGCGGATTGGCGGTGATGCCCGAAAGACCGTCCGAACCGCCGCACTTCAGGCCGACGCGCAGCCGCGCCGCGCTGACCGGAACGCGCTTGTCGCCGGCCATCCGGGTTGCCAGCTCGCGGCACGCCGCCATCGCCGCCGCCTGCTCGTCCTCGCACTCCTGCGTGACGAGGAAGCGCACGCGGTCGGGATCGGGAAGTTCCAGCCCGTCGCGGAACTTCGCCATCGTGTTGTTTTCGCAACCAAGCCCCAGCACCAGCACCCCGCCGGCGTTGGGATGGCAGACGTAGTCTCGCAGGATCGTGCGCGTGTTGTCGAGATCGTCGCCGAGCTGCGAGCAGCCGTAGGGATGGCTCAGCACCTGCACCCGCGAGCCCTCGGGAAGAATCCCCTCCTTCTCCACCGCGCGCGCGATGGCGCTCGCCAGGCCGTTGATGCAGCCCACCAGCGGGATCAGCCACAGATCGTTGCGGATTCCGATGTCGCCGTTGCGCCGCTCGAAGGCGGGAAAGGTCGGGATGCTCGCGGGCTTTTCCGCGGGCTTCGCCGCGGGGGCGCCGGAGTAGCTGTATTCGAGGATGTCGCCCAGCGCCGTCTTGAGATTGTGGCTGTGCACATGCTCGCCCGGCGCGATCGCCTGCGTGGCGATGCCGATCACCGCACCGTATTTGATGACCTTCTCGCCCGCGGCAATCGCGCGAAGGGCAAACTTGTGCCCCTGCGGCACGTCGCCGGAAAGCGTCACGCCAAGGGAACCGATGACGGTGCCGGCGGCAAGCGGCTCCAGGGCAACGGCAACGCTGTCGTCGGCATGAATCCTGAGAACGTTGGGCATGGCTTTCACGCGATGTTGGGGCGGGGGAATGAACCGGCAGCCCCGCGGCGGGGCCACCGGTTCGGGAAACGTCAGACGGACCCTAGCGCTTTGCCAGGATGGCGGAAAGACGCTCGAAGGTGAGCGGCTTGTCCGTCAGCAGCTTGAAGTCGGCCGCCACCGCCGCCGCCAGCGCCGGGCTCTCGATCGACTTGCCCCAGAAGGCGGGCTCCTGGAGATAGGCGGCGATCATTGCCGCGCGTCCCTTCTCCGTGCCGTCGTCGAGCGCGCCGATCGCCTTGGCCTTGGCGACGATCTCGGCGGAATCGCGCGGCGGGAACTTTTCCGCTCCGGGATAGCGCCCGAGATAGAACACCAGCCACGCCGCCAGCGAGAGGGTCATCAGCGGCGCCGGCTTGCCGAACTTGGCAATGTAGGCCTCAAGCCGTGCCAGGTTCCGCGTCTGGTACTTCACCAGCCCGTTGAGGCTGATGTCATACCACTGATGGCGGATGTAGGGGTTGGCGAACCGCCGCCGCACCGCCGCGGCGAACTCCACCAGCTCCGCCTTCGGCAGCGTCAGGAAGGGGATCACCTCCTCGTTGAGCAGCCGGTCCAGGAAGCGCGCTCCCGTCTCGGTCGTCACCGCCTCGCCCACCGTCTCCACCCCGGAGATCAGCGCCAGCGGGCAGAGTCCGGTGTGGGCCCCGTTGAGGATCGCGACCTTGCGCGCCTTGTAGGGGGTCACGTCAGGCACCACGATGGTGCCCTTGTCCCACTGCGCCAGCGGCAGGCGCAGCTCCGGCTGGCCGGGCTTGCGCTCGATGACGAAGAAGTTGAACACCTCCGTCGCCGTCATGAAGATATCGCGGTAGCCGAGGTCCGCTTCCAGCTTCTCCGCCTCCGCGCGCGGGTAGCCCGGCACGATGCGGTCGACCAGCGTGTTGTAGAAGGCGTTGGCCTCCTCGACCCATTTGATGAAGGCCGGCTCGAGCTTCCACTCGTGCGCATGCTGCAGCACGATGCGCCGCAGCTCGTCGCCGTTGTGGTCGATCAGCTCGCAGGCGATCATCTGCCAGCCGGCCTCGGCCTTGCCGCCAAATGCCTTCCAGCGCTCGTGCAGCAGGCGGGTCATTTTGCCGGGGAAGGAAGCCTGCGGGGCGTCCTCGTATTTCACCGTCGGCACGTAGGCGATGCCCGCGTCCGTGGTGTTGGAGATCACCACGGTGATGTTCGGGTCGCGGGCCAGCGCCAGCACGCCGGGCCAGTCCTGATACGACGGCACCTCGCGGCGCACGCAGGCCACCACCCGGCTTTCCGCAACCGGCTTGTCGTCGTCGCCGACCCCGCGCGAGAGCACGGTGTAGAGGCCATCCTGCTCATTCAGCGTGTGCGGATTGCCCCCCGCGATCGGGCGAACCACCGCGACCCCCCAGTCCGACCCGGCGGCCTCGTTCATCCGGTCGATCTTCCAGTCGACGAAGGCCCTCAGGAAGTTGCCTTCGCCCCACTGCAGGATCCGCACCGGAGGCCGTGCCCGCCCCCCCAGAACACTCGCGTCTATCGCCTTCGCCATATTCTCTCTCCACACCCTAAATCCTGCGGGGAAACTTCGCAGGTCACGTCTCTAACAGATTCGCACAAGGCCCCGGGACAAGACCTCGGTCCCGCCCTCTCACCTCGATCCTCGAGGTGCCACCCGACAGGCCTCCCTGGATACGCGTCTGGGGATACGCGTCTGGCTTGAGCATGAGTCCGGTGTCGCCGGCATTCCAGCGATTCGTATATTATGGTTTTTAAACATCCCTCCCCGGTTGTCAAAATGTTTTTCATGCGCCCTTCCCGCTCGATGGGAGCGAACCGCCCCCGCGTCACCGGGTCCGCGTCACCGGGTCCGCGTCAGAACAGGTTCAGGCCATTGAGCAGCACGATGGCGATGAGCAGCGGCGCGACGTAGCGGACCAGCAGGAACACCACCCGGACCAGCCCGGCATTGGCCAGCCGCCCCTCGTTGCTCAGCCTGAGTTCCAGTTGCGGCAGGCCGAAGACCCAGCCCACGAACAGGCAGATCATGATCCCGCCCAGCGGCAGCAGCACATTGGAGCTGAGGAAGTCGAACAGGTCGAACGGGTTGAGCCCGAAGAGGGTCAGATGGGCGGTCAGGCTCTGCGACAGCGCGGCCGGTGCCCCCATCAACAGCACCGCCGCGATGGCCCAGGCCGCGGCCTTGCTGCGCCCCAGGCCGTAGCGCTCGGAAAGGAGCGCCACCGGCATCTCCAGCAGCGAGAGCATCGCCCCCACCGAGGCAACCGCGGTCAGCACGAAAAAGATCGTCATGAACACCCGCCCGCCCGGCATGGCGGCGAACACCGCGGGGACGATCATGAACACCAGCGAGGGACCGGCGGCCGGCTCGAAGCCGAAGGAAAACACCGCAGGGAAAATGGCGATCCCCGCCAGCAGCGAGACCGCGAGATCGGCCATCATCACCCGCGTGGCCGTGGCCGGAATGTTCTGGGTGTCGCGGAAATAGCTGCCGTAGGTCAGCATCACGCCCATGCCCAGCGACAGCTTGAAGAAGGCCAGGCCCAGCGCCGTCAACGCCACCACCGGGGTGATCTTGGAAAAATCGGGCCGGAAGAGGAACACCAGCCCCTGCATCGCTCCCGGCAGGGTCAGGCTGCGCACACACAGGACCAGCAGCAGCCCGAACAGCAGGGGCATCAGCCGCCGCGTCACCGCCTCGATGCCCCTGGCAACGCCGAGCATGATGATCGAGCCGGTGACCGCCATCACCACCCACTGCCAGAACAGCGCCTGGACGGGGGAGGAAACCATGCCGCCGAAGGCCGCCCGCGCGACGGCGGGATCGGTGGTGGCGATCTCGCCCGCCAGCGACTTGAAAATATAGGCATAAACCCAGCCGGCAACTTCCGAATAGAAGGCAAGAATCAGAAGAGATCCCGCAAATCCCATCCACCCGGCAATCTTCCACCAGCCCTGGCCGCGCGGGGCCAGCTTCTCGAAGGTGGTTACCGCATCTGCGCGGGCCGTGCGCCCCAGCATGGTCTCGGCAATCATCACCGGCAGGCCCACCAGCATGGTGGCCGCCAGATAGACCAGCAGGAAACTCGCCCCTCCATTGGTGCCGGTGAGCGAGGGAAACTTCCAGATGTTGCCCAGCCCGACCGCCGAGCCGAGGGTGGCGACGAGCACGCCGAAAGGGGACGTGAAGCCGTCGCGGACGGGCCGCAACGTGGTTTTCATGGCCGGACCCTACCCTCCGTTGCCGCGCGGTTTCATCCCGCGGCCGCCGCGCAAGCGTTGCCTGCGAGGAATAGAGCGCCGAAGGCAGGGGGCGACAAGAATTCTTTTGCAGACAGGCGCTGTAACGCCTTTATCTGCGCATCCAGGTGTGGTATATACCAAATGTTGTGGTCTAACCAATACCGGAGGTGCGGGAGTGGCAACGGACGTGAACAAGCAGGCAATCCTGGACAGCTATGCGGCCGTTGTCGGCCAGCTTCCTGACGTTGCCGCCCGGGCAAGGGCCCTCGCCGGAGAAATCGATCGGGTCTATCTGGTGGGATGCGGCGGGCCGAACCGGTCCATGCTGCCGGTGGAGTACTGGATCGAACATTTCTCCGCCGCGCTGGAAGTGCGCCGCTATTTCCCGGCCGAGTTCATCCGTCTCAATCCGCGTCGGCTCGATGCCCGCACGCTGGTGATCCTCGGCTCGAAGTCGGGAACCACGCCGGAGACCGTGCAGGCCGCCGAGTTCGTTCGCGGCAAGCCGTGCAAGGTGATCGGCATCACCGAGAAGGCCGACTCCCTGCTCGCCCATGCCGTGGCCGATCCCATTCTGATGGGGGCCGGCGCCGGGGGCGGCGCCATGCTGATGCTGCTGCTCGCCCTCGCCGGCGGGCTGATGGTCGAGCGCGACAAGTGGCCGCTCTTCGGGCCGCTGATGCGCTCGCTGCCCAACCTGCCGCAGGTGCTCGCCGACGTTTCCGCCGGCAACGAGGCGCGCGCCGCCGAGGATGCCCGCCTGCTCAAGGATGACCGCATTCTCTATCATATCGCGGCGGGGCCCATGTTCTCGACGGCCTATGTGTGGGGCGTGTGCGTGCTGATGGAAATGCAGTGGATGCACTCGGTGCCGCTGGAGGCGGCCGAGTTCTTCCATGGCCCCTTCGAGATCGTCGACCAGAACACGCCGATCGTGCTGATGAAGGGCGAGGATCCGAGCCGCCCGCTGATCGAGCGCGCCGAGCGCTTCTGCAAGAAATACACGGAGCGCCTGTTCATCTACGATTCCGCCGATTACGAAATGAAGGGCATCGACAAGGAGATCCGCCCGCTGGTGCAGACGCAGGTCGTCCAGCAGGCGCTGCGGCGCGTCTCCGACCGCCTGGCGGTCTGGCACAACCACCCGCTCTCCACCCGCCGCTACATGTGGAAGACCGAGTACTGAAATGACCGGCCCGCGCCCGCACACTCCCGGCCTGCTCGGCCTGGGCGATGCCACCGTCGACATCTATCTCTCGCAGGGGATGCAGTATCCCGGCGGGAACACGGTGAACGTGGCGGTGCAGGCGCGGCGCCAGGGCATGGCGACCGGCTGGCTCGGCTGTCTCGGACGCGACATGCTGGGCGATCTGGTCCACGACAGTCTTGTCGCCGAGGACGTGGATGTCGGTCGCGCGCGCCGCATCGACGGCCCCAACCCCTGGTCGCGCGTGCGCCACGAGGGGCGGGACCGGGTCTTCTGCGGCTCCAATCCCGGCGTGCGCGGCCGCTACGATCTCGATGACGCGGACGGGCGCTACATGGCCGGATTCGCCATCGTCCACACCAGCGTGCACTCGGACCTCGACGCCCGGATGCCCTGGCTGCGCGCCCACTGCCAGGAACTTTCCTACGACTATTCGGTGCACTGGCGGCGCCCGGGCGTGGTGGAAACCCTCGCCTACGTCGATATCGCCTTCCTTTCCGCGCCGCAGCGGACGGAGGCGGGAATCCTCGACCTGATGCGCCATTTCGCCGAGCGGGGACCGCGGATCGTGGTCGCCTCCCGCGGAGCCCGGGGCGCCATGGCTCTCGCGCGCGGGGTCGGGGGCGAGGAAACCGTCTCCGCCGCCGCGGTGCCCACCGATCTGATCGATACCCTGGGCGCCGGCGATGCGCTGATCGCCGGGTTTCTTGTCGCCCACAGCAACGGACTTTCTCTTTCCGACTGCCTGGCCCGCGGAACGGCTCAGGCCGCGCGGGCCTGTGCGGAGAAGGGTGGTTTCGGACACGGCATGAAGATCGTGCCGAACCAGCCCGGGCTTGATGCCAGTCAAATCGTGCGAGCGCCGGTCACACCGGCGGAATCCGAGTGGCATTGGGATACTCCCAGCAAACCGAGGAAGGGATCTGCAACGTGAAACGTCGCCAATTCGCTGCCGGGGCACTGGCGCTCGCCGGGACTGCCCTCGCTGGAGGCGCCCGGCCGGGCCGGGCCGAGGAGAAGGTGGTGCTGTCGTTCCTGCACAAGTGGCCGGAACCGGACAACGTCGTCTTCTTCAACAATGCCATCGAGGCCTACACCAAGGCCCACCCCAACGTGACCATCAACGCCGAGGCCGTGGCCGACGAACCGTACAAGGCCAAGATCCGCGTGGTGATGGCCAGCGGGGACGTCCCCGATATCTATTTCACCTGGGTTGGCGAATTCACCCGCCAGTTCATCCGCGGCGGGCGGGTGCTCGACCTTTCCCCCTATCTTGCCAAGCCGGAATGGCAGGGCCGCTTCTCGCAGGCGACCCTCAACGCCTATCGCACGGACGGCAAGTTCTATGGCATCCCGCTCAATCTCGATGCCAAATTCTTCATGTACAACAAGACTCTTTTCGAGAAGGCCGGCATCTCCGCCCCGCCCGCGACCTGGCCCCAATTCGAGGCCGTCTGCGACAAGTTGAAGGCCGCCAAGATCCAGCCGATTTCCTTCGGCTCCCAGCTGGCCTGGGCCACGTCCCATTATGTCGGCGACTTCAATGCCAAGCTCGTGCCCATCGCAGTGCGCGAATCCGACTACCTGCTGAAGACTCCTGCCGACAAGCTCTTCACCGACCCCGGCTATGTCCAGGCCCTTGAGTACTACACCTCGATGCTGACCAAGGGGTGGTTCAACAAGACCCCCAACGCTTTCACCCACGCCGTTGCCCGCGCCGCCTTCCACGCCGGGCGCAGCTCCATGCTCTACGACGAACTCGTCTCCTTCGGCCGCGCCGCAGGCACCAAGCTCGAAAAGGACGGCTGGGACTTCTTCCCGATGCCCGCGATTCCCGGCGGGCGCGGCGATCAGGCCCTGCTCACCGGGGCGCCCGACGGATTCGTCGTCTCCCCCAAGTGCAAGCATCCCGAAGTCGCCCTGGACTTCCTCAACTTCCTGACCACGCGCGCGCAGGGAGCGGAGTACACCCGCATCACCAAGCGCACCTCCGCGGTCATCGGTGCCGTGACTTCGGCCAACGCCTCTCCCCAGGTGCTGCGCGGCATCGATGTCATCAACGCCGCCAAGGGCATGGTGATCTGGCTCGATACCGACATGGAAAGCCGGGTCGGCTCCGCCTATCTCGCCGGGGCCCAGGCGCTGATGGGCGGCACCGAGACGCCGGCACAGGTGATGGCCAAGGTTCGTGCGGCCGCCCTCCAGGCCCAGAAGGAACGCTCGTAGCAAGCGGAGCGGAACGGACGATGGCGCGCATCCTGAACCGTCTGGAGCCTTATGTGGCGCTTTCGCCCGTTCTTGCGCTGCTGGCGATCTTTCTCTACCTGCCGCTCGTCTTCGACGTCATCTACAGTGTGCACGACTGGAGTTCGCTGAGCCCGACGTGGCGCTACGTGGGGCTCGGCAACTTCCGCCTGCTGTGGAACGACCCGATCTTCTGGCACGGGCTGCGCGGCAACTTCCTCTATGCCGCGGTCTCCCTGCTTTGCCAGGTGGCCGGCGCGCTGGTGCTGGCGGCCATCCTTGAATCGGGAGTGGTCGGGCGCCGCCTCTCGGGATTTTTCCGTGTCGCCTTCTTCATTCCCTCGATCCTCCCCATCACCGTCATCGGCCTGCTCTGGCAGATTCTCTACCAGCCCGACGGCGGGCTGATCGACCAGGTCCTGCAGGCGGTCGGACTCGGCGGCTTCGCCCATGCCTGGCTGGGCGAGGAAGCCACCGCCCTTCCCTCGATCGTTGCTGTATCGCAATGGCAATGGACCGGCTATCTCACCGTCCTGTTCATCGTCGGCATCCGCGCCATCCCCAGCGAGATCTACGAGGCCGCCGCCATCGACGGGGCGGGCGCCCTGCGCAGCTTCTGGCATGTGACCGTGCCGGGCGTGCAGGAGACCACCATCCTCATGGCGCTGATCACCATCTTCGGGGCGATGAAGGTTTTCGACATCGTCTGGGTGATGACGGCAGGGGGGCCCAACAACGCGAGCCATGTCATGGGCAGCTACATGTACCAGCTGGCCTTCCGCGATGACCGGGTCGGCTACGCCGGCGCGGTCGCCATGGCGATGTTCGTGCTCAGCGCCATCGCCGGGGGACTGCAAATCTGGCACGCCCGACGGAGTCACTCATGAACACCCGCCTGCGACAGGCTCCACGCTCGCGCGCCGCCGCCACTCTTCTGCTGGGGGTGCTGGCGCTGGGCACGCTCTATCCGCTTTTCTGGCTGTTCCTCAACTCCTTCAAGCTGAACGACGAACTTTTCGAGCAGAGCTGGAAGTTCCCGGAAGCCTGGCAATGGGGCAACTACCCCAAGGCGTGGCAGTACGGACTGGGCCACTTCATGGCGAACTCCGTGTTGGTCACCACCGTTTCGGTCGTTGTGATCGTGCTGCTGAGCGCCCTGGCCGCCTATGTGCTGACCACCCAGCGCTTCCGCGGGCGCGGGGTCCTGCACGCGGTGATCCTCGGCGGGCTGATCGTGCCGCCGGAGGTGAGCCTCTTCCCGCTCTTCAAGATCATGAAGACCCTCGGCGTACTCGACACCTACTTCGCCATGATCCTGCCCGACGTCGCCTACGGCCTGCCCTTCACGGTGCTGCTGCTGCGGGCGTACATGATGGTGATCCCCCTGGAGATGGCCGAAGCCGCGCGGATCGACGGGGCCGGGCTGCTGCGCTGCTTCTGGAGCGTCTACCTGCCGCTATGCCGCCCCGCACTGGCGGCGGCGGCGCTGGTGCAGGGCATGCGGGTGTGGAACGAGTTCGTCTTCGCCCTGACCTTCGTCGGGCGCGACGCGCTGCGCCCGCTCACCGTCGGCTTGACGACCTTCGGGGATTCGCTGCAAACGGACTGGCCTGTGCTGCTGGCGGGCCTGGTGATCTCGACCCTGCCCGTCCTGGCGACCTTCCTCGCCATGCAGCGCCAGTTCATGGGCGGCTTGACCGCCGGAGCCTTGAAGTAGGCGGCAACGAGAGGGGCGATGGCCGGCAGCGCGAAAAGGGTCATTCCGCAGTACCAGCGGGCCCAGGAGGCCGTGCTGGAGATCCTGCGCACGCAGCACCTCCAGGCCGGGGCGAAGGTGCCTTCCGAACGCGAGCTGGCCCTGCGTTTCGGCCTGAGCCGCATGACCGTGCGGCGCGGCGTGGAGGATCTGGTGCGCCGCGGCGTGCTGGTGCGGGCCGGAACCGCGGGCACCCGCGTGGCCAACGTTTCGGTCATGCGCGTGATGGACACGCTCCACGCCTACAGCATGACCGACATGGTCAAGGGGTCGGGCGCCCTGCCGGGCAGCCGGCTGCTGGTGTTCGCCCCGGGCTCCGCCAGCCGCGAGCTGGCCGGGAGGCTCGCCATCAGCCCCGGCGACGGGGTCATCACCATCCGGCGGGTGCGAACCGCCGACGGCGTGCCGTTCTGCGTGGAGACCAGCATCCTCCCGGCGGCCCGCGTGCCGGGGCTGGCCGGGCAGGACCTGGCCCAGAACGCCTCGCTCTACGGGCTGCTGCGCGCGCGCTACGGGATCGTTCCCGAGGGGCGCGACAGCGAGATCAGCCTCTGCGCCGTCACGGAGGAAGACGCCGCCCTGCTCGGCATCGAGGCCGGCATCAACGTCCTGCTCTACCGCTCGCTGGTGCGCGACACCGCCGGGGTGCCGGTGGAAATGACCAGCTCCGTGAGCCACCCGCAGCGGGTGGTCTTCCGCAGCCAGTCGGCCCAATTGAAACTGTAGTCCGCTGAAACCGTAGTCCACGAGGCCGCAGGCCCCGCCATTCGGCAGGCGCAGACCTTGCCGCCGGCCTATCAGCGGAATGCATGCCGGATGCCGCGCCGCCAGGACCCGGCCGGTCTCCGCGAAACCGCCTCCCGGGCGGCCGGTACCGAGGGGCGCGGAGGAACACGGGACGGGAGTCGATGGCAGCCCCTGGAGCCGCGCAATTGACTTCGCCGGGGGGGGCTCCCTACATCACGAAAGCATCCCCGCGCGGCATGCCGCCACGCCGGAGTGCTCCCTGGCCTTCCAGGGGGAATGGACTTTCCTGGCAAGGGGCAGGGCCTGCCAGGCGGAATGCCCGCCGGCCGGACCGTTGCCCCCCATTGCCGATGGAGCGCGTGAGAATGTCGTCCCGAATCGTAACGTCCCTGCTGGCCCTGGTGCTCTCGACCGCCACCACGGTGGCCCTCGCCGAGCCCCTCATCACGTCCGACGAGGCCCATCGCCCCGACGATCCGGCGGCCCAGCCGAGCCGCGGCATCACCCGCGGACCGACCGTGAAGGTGGAAACCGGAGCGCCCCGCGCCGGCACCCCGTTCGACTTCCGCATCGACGTCACCCCGCATGGCGGCGCCACCGTCGACCCCGCCGACATCCACGTCATCTATCTCAAGGTGCCCGCCGTCGATCTCACCGATCGGCTGAAGCCCTATCGCACCGCCGACGGCTTCGAGATGAAGGGTGCCGAGGCGCCTGCCGGCAACCACCCGCTCAAGATCGAGGTGAAGGACAGCGAGGGGCACGAGACGTCCACCGTCGTGCGCTTCGACGTGGCGGCCACTCCGACGCCCTGACGGCCCGCCCTTCCTCCGGGATCAGGGGAGAAGGTGGCCGAGCTGGCTGAGGGCCGTGACGATCGCCCCGATGGCGCTGAGCACCACCATCATCGAGTTGATCCAGGCCGCCGTGGCATGGACCCGCTTGGCGGTGGAGATGGAATCGCCGGCCGCAGGCGGCGGGGCATTCGTCACCAGCGCGACCGCGAAGCTCTTCCCGAGCGGGGCGATGCGGTCCAGCCGGTGCCAGCGTCCCCCCACCAGGCTGCCGCCGAAGTAGGAAAAGGCGATGCACGCCACGTACTGGGCGACCTCCACCCAGTCGTGCGCGTCCTCGGGCAGGAAGGGCTCGCCGAAGAGAAGGCTGGTGTTCTCCAGCATGCCCGCCGCGGCGAGGATGCCGACGGCCAGACCGGCCAGGGCGGCGCGGCGGGTCGGCAGCGGACGCAGCAGGCCGAATGGCACCGGCAGCAGGACCGACACCGCCCGCAGCACCCGCGTGTCGAGGTCGTAGATGCCGACGATCAGCAGGTGCGCCCCCAGCAGCACCCCCAGCAGCAGCACCAGCCAGCCGAAAGCCGCCGCGCGGGAAAGTGCGGACGGAGCCGCCTCGGGGACGATGGGCGCCTCCACAGCGGGGGCCGCCTCCGCAGCGGGGGGCGCCTCCACGGCGGGGGGCGCCTCGAGGCGCTGCGCCAGCTCCGCCAGCTGTGCCTCCTGGGCGAGCAGCCGGCTTTCCGCCGCGGCCAGACGGCGCGTCAGGGCGCGAACGGTCACGAAGGCCACGTCCCGGCCGCAATGGCCGCACACCGTGGCCCCCTCTTCAAGGGGGGAAAGGCAGAAGGGGCAGATTTCCGGGGTTGGCATCGGCAGTCCTGTAAGGCGCTGGCAGCCCCCTGACCCGTCTTCCGGCCCGGGGGCACTCGGGGGGGACGCGCGGAAGTATTACGACCGCCCCCTGCCCTTGACACCCATTTTTCCGGTCGGTACGCTGCATCACTGGCATCCATGTGACTTTGGACAGCCGCATGCGGACACGCGTGCGGCATTCCTTTTATTCACGGGCCGAGATGCCGGAACAGGGGTAGATCGGGTGCGGCCGTGATCCGCGGACGGTGTTTCTAGGAGACTCCATGTTCGGCGTGCCCACCTTTGGCGCCCCCTTTGGCAGATGCAGCCCGCCAGCCCTGTGGCGCCTGTCGCGGCGGAAAATGCTGGCCGGGCTCGCGGGAGGGGTCCTTGCCGCCCCGCTGCGGGGCCTTCCCGCCCGGGCGCAGGCGGCGGCCGGAGCCGAGGAATCCCCGGCCCAGGCCCCATCCCAATCCGGGGCGACGCAGCCCTCCCCCGCAACCGCTCCCACCGCGGGGCGCCGGGTGGCCCTGGTGGTGGGCAATTCCAGCTACCGTTTCGTCTCGCCCCTGCCCAACCCGCAGAACGATGCCAAATTGATGGCCGGCACCCTCGGCGAACTTGGCTTCGAGCTGGTGAACGGGGGGCCGGTGCTCAACGTGGACAAGGCCGGCTTCGACGCCGCCGTGCATGCCTTCGGCCAGCAGATCGTCGGCGCCGAGATCGCCGCCTTCTACTATGCCGGCCACGGCATCCAGGTTCAGGACAAGAACTGGCTGGTCCCGGTCTCCGCCAACCCCACCCGCGCCGAGGACCTGCCCTTCGAGATGGTCGATGCCGGCGTGGTGGTCGGCCAGATGGAGGGCGCCGGCACGCGGCTCAACCTCGTCATGCTGGATGCCTGCCGCAACAACCCCTTTGCCGGCACCGGCATACGCGCGGTGGGCTCCGGCCTCGCCCAGATGATGGCGCCCGATGGCACCATCATCGCCTATGCCACCCAGCCCGGTGCCGTCGCCGCCGACGGGGCCGGCACGGACAGCCCCTACACGCTGGCCCTGTCCCAGACCATCCGCAAGCCCGGGCTCGATGTGCTGCGAATGTTCAACCAGGTCGCCCTCGACGTGAAGCGCCAGACCAAGGGGGCGCAGGTGCCCTGGCTCTCCGCCTCGCCGATCGACGGCGACTACGCCCTGGCCGGCCCGGCCGCCGGCACCGGTGCGGGCGCGCCCCCGGCGACCCACCAGGCGGCCTCCGCCCCGGCCCCCGCCCATTTCGTCGACCCCACCGCCCGGTTCAGGCGCTAGAAATCCCCAACGAATGCGACGCTCTGAGGAACATCGGATGATGCGCGGACTTCTTCTGGCGAGCCTGCTGCTCCTCTCTGGATGCGGCTTCGGCTCCAGCTCGAGTTCCACCAACCTGGCCCCTGCCTCGCCCGCCTCGATGCGCATGCTGCGCACCACCGGCTCGGCCGAGGTCGGCCGTGTCATCTCCGGCGATACGGCCGCGATCCCGCTGCCTCCGGGCGACTGGGAGCAGGCGTACCATTTCACATCCGGCCCGTACGAGCGCTTCGGCTACCTGCTGGTCGATCACGACAAGGCCCCCATTTTCGTGCATGTCGGGCGCAACACCGCCAGCAAAAAGGGCGGCTTTCCCGTCGATCCGGCCTGCTATCCCGCCCCGAAGACTACCCCCGCCGCCGTCGATCTCAGCCGCGGCGAACGCAACAACTGGGACTGCATGCTCGTCTGGCCCGCGCTCGGCCATACCGAGGCCGAGGCGAACAAGGACCCCGGCCTCGCCGTGGAACTGGAAAGCCTCGCCCACTACGGCCCCCGGCCGAAATACGTCGTCGGGGCACGGCTGATCGCCGGATACAAGGGCAACATCGTCTCGCTCGACTTCGAGTTCTTCCCCTCGCAGGACGGCGTGAACGGGGATACCTGGATCTCCGACAACCAGACCCCCGCCGAGAAGGCCTACATCGACTCCATCGTCTCCTGGGCCTCGCGCTTCCGCGGCGATGTCGTCGCCGCGGCCAAGGGCGAACTCTAGTTCCCTGACGGTTCAGCAAGAAGGAAGGTGTTCTCCTTTCGCGAAAGGAGAACCAGGAAAGCTCTCTCCGTTAAGGGCTCCGCGCCCGTGTCAGCCGCGGAGCCAAAATGGGAAAAAGTCCTTTTTGCTTCTTTTTCCTTCAGGAAAAAGAAGACCTTCCTTCCCCTCCTTCCCGGCGCGCCACCCGGCTATCGCGCGAGCACGATGACGGTGCGGTCGTCGAAGAACTGTGCCGGCGTGGAGCCCTTGCCGGCCCACCAGGTCTGCGTGTGCGAGGGGTCCGCCCTCTCGATCTCGGCCGCGCGTGCCTCCCAGGCCGCGACGGAGGGCTCCTCCGGCAGGGCCTGATAGCCATCGGTGAAGAATTCCACCGAGTTCAGGGACGCGCGGGGGCGCTCGAAGGAAACGAAGCCGAAACCGCGCGTCGTGGTGCCGTCGAGCACCGCGTAGCCCAGCGGATGGTCGGGGTCGTTGGCATAGCAATACTGTCCCCCCGGGATGCCCGCCCGCAGGACCGGGGCCACGAACCCGAGCAGCGCGGCCGGAAGCCGCCCGGCCAGCAGGCGGGCGCTCTCGGCGAGAACCGCCTCGACATCCGCCGGCGAGAGCAGATCCGGGACGGCGGCATCGAGCCCGAGGAATATGCCGCGGCGTGCGCCCGCCTCCACCGCCGAGGCCTCCCGGCCGAGAGCGCGGAGATGGCGGTAGAGGACGACCCGGCCGACCGTCGTGATCTCGTCGATCGGCTTGAGGGACTGCACCACCTCGCGCGCGTTGAGCCTCACCCCGGAATCGCCGACCAGGATGAAGCGGCAGACCTCGCCGATGCGCTCCATCATCGCCATCGTCGTCGCGGCGCCCAATCTGTGCCCCGCCGTCGCGGATTCGCGTGCCAGGGCCTCGGCAAGGTCGCGGTTGATCGCGGCGACGAGCTCTCCCGGCGAGAGCGCCCCCGGGGGATGGCCGGCAAATTGTTCCGCAACCGTGGCGGCCGCGCGCACCGCGGCAAAGCGGCCGCTGCCCGCGCCGTCGATGACCGTGCCGTTGACATCGGTCACGCCATCGAACACCGCCCAGCAGCGATCGGGCAGGATCAGCGGCACGTCGTCGCCGGGGCGGCCGGCGGCACGGTATTTCGAAACGGAAAGGCACTCCACACGCATGATCGGATTCTCCCGGCGTCAGACGAAGGCGCCTTCCCGGTTCTCGGACAGGCGGAAGACGACGAAGACGCAGATGCCGGAACTGACCAGCAGGATCGTCGAGAGCGCCGCCGCCAGACCGAACTCGCCATCGAGAACCGCGGCATAGATCTTCACCGGCATCGTCGCCGTCGCCCCGGTGTAGAGCAGCAGGGTCGAGGACAGTTCGTTGATCGCGGTGATGAAGCTCATCATCGCCCCGACGATGATGCCCGGGATCATGATCGGCACCGTCACCTTCAGGAAGGCCTTGGCCGGCGGAGACCCGAGGTTGATCGCCGCCTCCTCGATCGAGGGCTTGATCTGGCGCAGGATCGAGGAGGTCGAGCGCACCCCGTAGGGCAGACGGCGGATGAACACCACGAGAATGATGATCAGCGCCGTGCCGATCAGATCCACCGGCGGCTTGTTGAATGTCAGCGTGAACCCGATCGCCATCACCACGCCGGGCACCACGTAGGGAACCATCAGCAGGCTGTCGAGCAGGCCGGCCAGCCAGGTCTCGCGGCGCACCACCACATAGGAGATGAAGGCGCTGGTCAGGGAGATCATCGCCACGGCCGCAAGCGAGAAGAGGAAGGAGTTTCCCACCACGTTGGGCAGCTCCCGCCAGACCCGCTGATAGCTGGAAAGCCCGAAGGCCCCGGTGAAGACCGGCCCGTTGGTGGCGAGGAGCGAGGTGTAGAACACGACGATCATCGGCAGCGCCGCGAACAGCACGACCAGGGCGCAGAATCCATACACGAGAATTCCGAAAAGACCCGAAAGCGGCTTCTGTTCGGGAAGATTGGTGAAGGCCCCGGCATAGCGGCGCTTGCCGAGGAAATAGCGCTGCAGGAACACCGCCGCCATCGAGATGACGATCATCAGCATCGAGATCGCCACCGCGATCGAGGGCGTGCCTCCCATTTCGGATGTGTACTGGTTGTAGGCGATGGTCGAGAGCGTGTTGGCGTTGCGGCCGATCACGGCGGGGGTTCCGAAGTCGGCAATCGAGAGCACGAAAGCCAGGATCGCCCCGGAGCTGACGGCGGGGAACACCAGCGGCAGGGTGATGCGGAAAAACCGCGAGAGGGGCGCGCACCCCAGATTGGCCGCGGCCTCCTCGTAGGAGCGGTTGACCGAGCGCAGCGCGCCCTCTGTCATCAGGTAGACGAACGGGAAAAACTTCAGGGTGAAGACGAGGATGATCCCCGGCGTGCCGTAGATGGAGGGGAAGGCGATCCCCCAGGCGCGCAGCAGCCTGGTGATCCAGCCGTTGCTGCCCAGCACCAGGATCCACGAATAGGCCCCGATGAAGGGCGGGGAGACCAGCGCCAGCACCGCCACGGTGGAGATGACGTTGCGCCCCTTCACGCGGAAACGGGCCACGAAATAGGCCAGGGGCACGCCGATGATGCAGGCGCCGAGCGCCCCGCCGCCGCCGACGACGAGCGTGTTGCGCAGCGCCGCGAGATAGTACGGGCGGGTCAGGACGCGCACGTAGTTGGTCAGGGTGAAGGCCCCGCTGTCGGGATCGATGAAGCCGACGACGAACACCTCGGAGATGGGCCTCAGCAACAGGACCGCGATCATCGCCAGGCACAGCGCGAAGACCACGTTCCAGAAAGTGAAGAGCCCGCCTGGACCCTTGCGGAAGAGCGCGGAGAGGCCGGTCATGCGATCAGGCTCCCGTTCTCGGTGTCCTCGTAGAAGGCGAAATCGGCCAGCGGCAGCGAGACATCGACCTCGTCGCCCGGCCCGAGCCCCACCGCCCGGGCATCCGCGGCCAGCAGGGCGGTCAGCGAAAGATCCCCGGCATCCAGGCCGATCTCCAGTTCGCGCCCGATGAACATGGCATGGCGCACCCTCCCCCGCACGCAAATCGAGGTCGCCGGATCTGTGGCCCCGAGGCGCAGCTTCTCGGGGCGGATCGTCGCCACCACCGGGCCCGCGGCATGGGAGAACGGGCAGGGGATGGAGGCCCCGGCGACCTCGAGACGATCCCCGGAAACCGCGGCCTTGATGCGGTTGTTGGAGCCGACGAAGGAGGCCACGAAAAGATTGGCGGCGCGACTGTAGATTTCCCAGGGGGTGCCGACCTGCTGGGCGATGCCCTGGTGCATCACGCAGACCTGGTCGGAAACCGCCAGCGCCTCCTCCTGGTCGTGGGTGACGTAGATGGTGGTGATGCCGAATTCGCGTTGCAGGTCGCGGATGTCGCGACGCAGCTCGACGCGCAGCTTGGCATCGAGGTTGCTGAGCGGCTCGTCCATCAGCAGCACCTTGGGGCGGATCACCAGCGCCCGCGCCAGGCCGACGCGCTGCTGCTGCCCCCCCGAGAGCTGGTGCGGCATGCGTTTCGCAAGCGGTCCGAGCTGGACGACGTCGAGCATCTTCCCGACACGCGCGCGGATCTCGGCAGTCGGCACCTTGCGCTGGCGCAAGCCGAAGGCGACGTTGTCGAACACGCTGAGATGGGGAAACACCGCATAGTCCTGGAAGACCATGCCGACATCGCGCAGATGCGCGGGCTTTTCGCCGATCGACACATCGTCCACCCAGATGCTGCCGGCGTCCTGGGCATGGAAACCGGCGATCGCCCGCAGCAGGGTGGTCTTGCCGCAGCCACTCGGCCCCAGCAGCGTGAAGAAGGCCCCCGAGGGGATGTCGAGGGAAATGCTCTTCAGGGCCGTGAAATCGCCGTAGCTCTTCTTCAGGTCGAGGATGCGAACACGCGCCATTTTTGTCGTTCCGGAAACAGATCTAGCAGGATCGTGCGGCGGGCGGCCGCCCAGCTCGCCACGAGGGCGGCCGCCCGGACGGCCTCACTTCGACATGATGATGTCGTTCCACTTGGCGAGCGCCGTCTTCTGGTAGCCGGCCGCCCATTCCAGGTTGTAGTTGACGAGCTTCATCGAGCTGAGCGGGGCGAGGCTGGCCAGCGCCGGCACATCCATGCGCACCGGGCGACGCCCGACCGAGGCGACCAGGGTCTGCCCCTCGACGGAAAGCGCGAAGTCGAGATAGGCCTTGCCCGCGGCGGGGTTGGCGGGCGTTGCGAGCATGGCCATGCCGTCGGCCTGCGCGGTGGTGCCGTCGGCGGGGTAGATCACCTCCACCGGCCCGCCGCCATTCTTGTAGAGCAGCCCGACATCCTCGTTGCAGATGCCGATCGCGGCCTCGCCGTCGTTGACGAACTTGGGCACCGCGCCCGACGAATTGGCAAGCTGGGTATTGTCGAGAATGCGGCTGTAGAGATCCCACCCCTTGTCGAGCCCGTCGATCTGCAGCAGCGCCGCCAGCTGGATGTACGACGAGGAGGATTTGTCGAGACGGGCAATGGAGATCTTGCCCTTGTATTTCGGGTTGGCGAGATCCTGCCACGTCCTGGGCCGGTCGGCGGGGGCGAGCATGGACGTGTTGATGATGAAGCTGGTGGCGATCAGGGTGAACGGCGTCCACTTGCCGGTCGGCTTGACCTCGGGGAACACCTTGTCGGCGCCGGCGGGGGTGTAGGTGCCGAGCAGATCGGGGTTGGCCTGCAGGATGTCGCCGCCGACCGACCAGATCACGTCGGCCGTCTGGCGCCCCTTCTCGGCCTTGAGGCGATTGATCAGCTCGCCCGCGCCGGCCTTGACCAGCTCCACCTTGATGCCCGTCTTCTTCTCGAAGGCCGGCACGATCTTGTCCACGATCTCCTGCGGCGCGGCCGTATAGACGATGACCTTGCCGTCGGCCGCGCGTGCCGGCGGCGACGCGTACAGCGTCATCGCGGCAAGGGCTGCCATCATGCAGAATGCCTTCTTCATGCTTTTTCCTCCCTGGGTGCGGCCTCGTCGGCAGGCGACGGGGACGCGGACTGAATGGATTCCTCCGGCGGGAGCGGCGGCGACCAGCCCTCCCCGCCCGCCGGATAGCGCGGCAGATCGATCTCCACCGTGGTCCCGGCGCCGACCGCGGAACGCAGCGCGACATGCCCCCCCGACTGGCGCACGAACCCGTAGACGCTGGCCAGGCCGAGGCCGGTGCCCTGGGTTGCCGGCTTGGTGGTGAAGAACGGCTCGAAGGCATGCTCGAGCACCTCCGGGGGCATGCCGGCCCCGTCGTCCTCGACGCGGATGCGGAGGGTGTTCCCGGGCGCGGGGGCGACGGAAAGGCGGATGTGGCCGGGACCGTCCAGGGCATCGCGCGCGTTGAACAGCAGGTTGAGCAGGGCGTTCTCCAGCGCCCCGGGATCGACCAGCGCCACCAGCGGAGGCACGCGCGGGCCGGGCCGGTCCACGGTCAGCACGACCCCCTCGCCGAGGCCCGCCGCCACCAGCTCGTCCAGCGAGGCGACGACCGCATCGATGTCGGTGGGCACCGGCTCCAGCGGGCGGCGGCGTCCGAAGGTGAGCAACTGCTGGACCATCGCCGTGCCGCCCTCCGCCGCCTCCAGCGCCCGCAGCGCGCGCTGGCTGTTGGGCGAGCCCGCGGCGGTGGACTCCTCGATGAGCTGCAGATTGGTGGAAATCGCCGCGAGCAGGTTGTTGAAGTCGTGCGCGATGCCGCCGGTGAAGCGCCCCAGCGCCTCCAGCCGCTCGGCCTGGCGGAGCTGGACCTGCATCCGCTCCCGCTCGGCAAGCCGCGCCTTGAAGACGGCGAAGGCGTCGGCCAGCGCGCCGATCTCGTCGCGGCGGCGGATGCCGGGGGCCTCGGCGGAGGTATCGCCGGCCGCGAGACGGCGCATGGCCGCGGCGATGCCGGCGAGGTCGGCCACCGCGCCGCGCAGGAAAATCCCCAGGGCCAGAAAGGCCGCCAGCAGCAGCGCCAGCCCCACCGTCCCCGCGGCGATCTTGGCGATCCGCAACAGATGGCGCGTCGCCTCCTGGCGGGCCAGATTCTCGCGGTCGAGCTGGCGGGCATAGTCGCCCCCCAGGGCGGCGATCTCGCGGGCGGTGGCCTCCGCCTGGGAAATCAGGGTCCGCTGGCGGGCCTCCACGTCGAGCACGGCGAGGCGGCGCTCGAACAGTGGAACCAGCAGGGTCAGCGCCATCGGGCGGTCGGGCCGGCCGAGCAGGCGCGCATAGGCCGTCTGCTGGGTTTCCACCTCGTGGCGGTCGGCGGCGGAAAGCGCCGAGGAGGCCAGCGCCAGGGCGATCGCGGTGGTGGGATGCTCGGCGGCGTCGGGCAGCAGCTCCGCCTTGATGAGCGCCAGGTCCTGGGTGGCCACGCGCATCTCGGCGCGGGCATCGATGGCCTCGGCGGCGGTGGCGGCCAGGCGCTCCAGCGTGGCCTCCAGGCGTTCGGACGCACCGACCACCGCCGGCGCCAGGGCCGGCGCGGCGCCCGCCGGACCGAGCGGGGGCCCAAGCTGGGGCCCAAGCTGAGGCAGGGAACGCGCCAGGCCGGCAAAGCCACGCATCTGCGCGCGCAGCCGGCTCTCCGCATCCGACAGCGCCTCGCGGTCCTGCACCTCGCGGAAGCGGCGGGCGGCCAGGGAAAGGTCCACGGTGCTCTCGGCCAGCGCCACCACGCGCCGGGAATCGATCATCGATTCCTGCTGCATGCGCGCCAGAGTAGTGTCGAGCCGTGCGAGGCTGAACAGGGCCCCGCCTTCCACCAGCAGGATGGTCCCGAGCACCACTCCCGCCACCATCAGCAGGCGCCGACCCAGTCCCCACGCTACCGGAAGGCGGCGGCTGGCGGCTGACAGCAAGGCGGCGTCACGCGGCTTTTCCTGCCGCTCCTGCATGGACTTCCTCCGCATTCCGGCTGCTTCGGCCGGGTGTTTCTGCGAGTCGGCACATGATTTGCCGCCCGTATGAATGGCGTATTTCACGCCGCACACAGAACATGTAACATTGTTCACGAACTTCTGGAGCCCGGGGTCGTGCGCCGGCCCCGACGAGGACGTCGCGATGGACCTTCCCCCCGCGCCCCGGCCCCGCATCGCCGTCGTCGATGATGACCACGCGGTCCGCGAGGCGGTGGGCGACATGCTGGAGAGCAACGGTTTTGCGCCGGTCCCCTGCCGGAACGCCGCCGATCTGCTCGCCCTGATGGCCGGAGAGGCGCCCCCCGGGCTGATCGTGCTCGACCTCCAGCTGCCCGATCGCGACGGACTCGGCGTGGCCGCCGCCATCCGCGCCACCTCGCGGGTGCCCATCATCATGCTGACCGGCCGCGGCGAGGAGATCGACCGCGTCATGGGCCTCGAGGTCGGCGCCGACGACTACGTGGTGAAGCCCTTCAGCACCCGCGAACTCCTGGCGCGCATCAAGGCGGTGCGGCGGCGCAGCGACACCTTCGCGCCGGCCGAGCCGGCGGTGCGGCGGGGCTACCGCTTCCTCGGCTTCGTTCTGGACACCGAGCGACGGCGGCTCACGGCCCCCTCCGGCGCGCCGGTGCCGCTCACGGTCGCCGAGTTCGACCTGCTGCACGCCCTGGTGCAGCGCCACGGACGGGTGCTCTCGCGCGAGCAGCTGCTGGAGATCACCCACCGGGCCGGCGACGAGATCTTCGACCGCACCATCGACGTCCTGATCCTGCGGCTGCGGCGCAAGATCGAGCCCACCCCCACCAGCCCGCGCTTCATCCGCACCGAGCGCGGGCACGGCTACGTGTTCGACGTGAAGGTCGAGCCCCTCGCGGGGTAGGCCACGCGGAGGGAGCGCCGTAAGATGGCTGCCCCACGCGCCTGCGGAGACCGCCATGCCGAGCCCGATCGAATCTGTCCTGACTGCCGCCCGCGAATTCCTCGGCGAGCGCCTCTCCTGCGCCGAGGCCGATCGCGCCCTGCACGGACACGGCCAGGACCCCTACCCGCCGGTGCCGCCCGCGGCCGTCGCCTTCGCGGAGAACACCGAGGAGGTTTCCCGGCTGCTCGCGCTCTGCCACGCGCAGGGCGTGCCGGTGACGCCCTTCACCGCCGGCACCGCCCTCGGCGGACACGTGACCCCGGTGCACGGCGGCATCAGCCTCGATCTCTCGCGCATGGACAAGGTGCTGGCGATCAACGCCGACGATCTCGACGCGCGCGTGGAGGCCGGCGTGAAGCACCGTGCCCTGGCCGAGATCCTCAAGGAGAAGGGCCTGTTCTTTCCCGTCGATCCGGGCTCGGATTCCTCGCTCGGCGGGATGTGCGCCACCCGCGCCAGCGGCACCGCCACCGTGCTCTACGGCACCGTGCGCGACAACGTGCTCGGCCTCACCGTCGTGCTCGCCGACGGACGGGTGATCCATCCCGGCCGGCGCGTGCGCAAGTCGGCCACCGGATACGACCTCACCCGGCTGTTCATCGGCAGCGAAGGCACGCTCGGCGTCATCACCGAGATCCAGATCCGCCTGCGCGCCCTGCCCGCCGCGGTCAGCGCGGCGGTGTGCCAGTTCCCCACCCTCGCGGACGCGGTCAACACCGTCATCGCCGTGCAGCAGGCCTCCATCCCGGTGGCGCGCAGCGAGCTGATGGACGAGGTGGAGATGGGGGCCTGCATCGGCTATTCGGGGCTGGAGGGGTTCCAGGCCCTGCCCACGCTGTTCTTCGAGTTCCACGGCGCGAGCCCCCGGAGCGTGCAGGAACAGGCCGAGGCGACCGGCGCCATCGCCGCGGCGCACGGAGGCAGCGGCTTCGCCTGGGCCACCGCGGCGGAGGAACGCGCCAGATTGTGGAAAGCCCGCTACGACGGATTCTGGGCGGGCCAGTCGCTGATCCCCGGCTGCACCGCGCTTTCCACCGATGCGGTGGTGCCGATCTCGCGGCTGGCCGAGATGATCCTCGGCGCCAAGGAGGACATCCGCGCCTCGGGCATGACCGCCCCGATCGTGGGCCACGCCGGCGAGGGCAATTTCCACGCGCTGATCCTGCTGCCCCCCGGCGACGCCCAGGCCCAGGAGCAGGCCGAAATCCTCGACCGCAAGATCGTCGCCCGCGCCATGGCGCTCGGCGGCTCCTGCTCGGGCGAGCACGGCATCGGCCTGGGCAAGATGGAGTTCATGCGCGAGGAACACGGCGAGGACGCCCTCGACGTCATGCGCGCCATCAAGCACGCACTCGACCCCAGGGGCATCCTCAACCCCGGCAAGATGCTGCCCGATAAGGAAGGTGTTCTCCTTTCGGGAAAGGAGAACCAGGAAAGCTTTATCCTATAAGGGCTCCGCGCCTGGATCAGACGCGGAGCCAAATGAACAAAAGTCCTTTTTGCTTCTTTTTCCTTCAGGAAAAAGAAGTTCTTCCCTTCCCTCAGGCGCAGACCGCCAGCACGGCCGTCACGAACGGGTCGATCTGGTCCTCGCGCAGCCCGGCCAGGTTGATGCGTCCGTCGCCCACGATATAGACGCCGAATTCCTTGCGCAGCCGCACCGCCTGCTCCGGCGTGGTGCCGAGCAGCGAGAACATGCCACGGTGGTGCTGCAGGAAATCGAAATGGTCGGTGTTGGTGGCACGACGGAAGGCCGCCGCCAGCGCGTCCCGGTGGGCCTGCACGGCCTCGCGCATCCCGGTCAGCTCCTGCTTCCACGAAGCGGTCAGGGCCTGGTCTTCCAGGATGAGGCGCACGATGGCGGCGCCGTGGTTGGGCGGCATCGAGTAGAGGACGCGCGCCACCCCCGCCATCTGCCCCAGCAACGCCTCGGCCTGGGCCGCGGTCCGGCCGAGGGCGAAGGCGACGCCGGTGCGCTCGCGGTAGATGCCGAAGTTCTTCGAACAGGAGGAGGCGGCGACCATCTCCGGCAGGCGTTGCGCGAAAAGGCGCACGCCATAGGCGTCCTCGTCGAGCCCGTCCCCGAAGCCCTGGTAGGCAAAGTCGAAGAAGGGGAAGAGCCCGCGCTTCTCCACCACCTCGCAGAGCGCCTCCCAGTCCGCATGCGACAGCGCCGCGCCGGTGGGGTTGTGGCAGCAGGCATGCAGCAGCACCGCGTCGCCCGGCGCGGCCCGCTTCAGCGCCTCCAGCATCGGCCCCACCGCCGCCACGCCGCGCGCCGCGTCGAAACAGGGGTAGTTCGCGATCTTCAGCCCGGCATCCTCGAGGATGGAATAGTGGTTGCTCCAGGTCGGGTCGGGCACGTGCACCGTGACGCCGGGCCGGACGTGGGAGAGCAGCCCGGCCAGAACCCGCACCGCGCCGCCCCCGCCGGGGGTCTGCACCGCGGCCAGCCGGGCCCCGGGATGAGCCCCGCCGAACACCACCCGCGAAACCGCCGCACAGAACGCCAGATCGCCCTCCGGCCCGAGATAGCGCTTGGTCGTCTCGCTTTCGAGAAGACGACGCTCGGCCTCCTTCACCGCACGCAGGATCGGCGTATTGCCCGAGGCATCGCGGTAAACGCCGATGCCGAGATCGATCTTCCCCGGACGGGGATCGTCGCGGAACAGGCCGATCAGCGAAAGGATCGGGTCGGGCGGCGGCGCCTGCACAGTCTCGAACATCTCTTCTCCATCACCCAAGTCTCGGGGAGCCGCTTGTAGACTGGTGCCGCGCCCTTGCCCAGCGCCCCGCCACGACAAGCGCCGCGCGACGTGCCGGCTCCCGGCGCGCGCCTTCGCGCGACGCGTGCCGACGTTCCGTCGGCCGGGGCGCTGCCCCGTGCCCTGCCGGGCTCTGCCCGGACCCGGCAGGAGCCTTGCTCCTGCACCTATACGTTACGAATACGGAA
>CALNAL010000030.1 GCA_937874445.1 uncultured Acetobacteraceae bacterium
ACCATCTGTCCTACCTAAGATTTTTCCCTTAGCTAGGCCAGCCCCAAGTCCTTTTTGCTTCTTTTTCCTTCAGGAAAAAGAAGTTCTTCCTTTTATTCCCCCAATCCTCCCTGTGGTCTGATCGCAACGTTTGGATCCCGAGCGTTGCGTGAATCAGTCCACCAGATCAAGGGGGTGTGGTGAAATCATGCGGGTCCTTCCGGATGATTCCATCCATGGGAACAGATCGCGATCCGGCGGGGTCGCCGAGTCGCGCGACTCTGCCCGAAGAAACAAAGAGCTGGAGCCTTTGCCGTGAGCCCGTGCAAACGGCAAAGGCTCTGGCAGACGCGGTCGCGGGGGAAGCGAGAACGACGCAGGTGTCGCGGAAAGCCCGTTTGCGGCCGCCCCTCGCGCCGGCGCGCCGCCACCGGCCCTACTCGCGCGCGAGGCTCTCGCGCGAGGCGCGCACGTGGGCCACGCGGCGGCCGTCCATTTCCACCACCTCGAACAGCCAGCCGCCGAAGACGATGCGGTCCCCCACGCGCGGCACGCGCCGCAGCAGGGCGAGCAGCAGCCCGCCGATGGTGTGATAGGTGCCCTCGGCGGGCAGGTCGGGCAGGTCGAGACGGGACTTGGCCTCGTCGATGGGCAGCATGCCGTCGAGCATCCACACGCCGGGGGTCGGGGTCTTGGCCGCGACGTCCTGCACCGGGGCGGCGTCGGCGGCCTCGCCGATGATCGCCGAGAGCACGTCGGCGGCGGTCACCACCCCCTCGAAGGAGCCGTATTCGTCGAGCACCAGCGCCAGGCCCAGCGCATCGAGCTTCAACCGCTCCAGCGCGTCGAGCGCGGTGACGGTATCGGGCAGGTAGACCGGCTGGCGCAACGCCGGAGCGATGGCCAGCTCCTTGCCGTCGAGGATGGAATCGAGGATGTCCTTGGCCTGCACCACCCCCACCACATTGTCCACGCTGCCCTCGCACACCACGAAGCGCGAATGCGGCGCCGACTTCAGCGTGGCGGCGATCTCGTCGGGCGGATCGGTACGGTCGATCCAGATGATCTCGGTGCGCGGGGTCATGATGGCGCGCACCGGCTTGTCGGCGAGACGCAGCACGCGCTCGATCATGTCGCGCTCCTCGCTTTCCAGCACGCCGGTCTCCTCGCCCTCGACCAGCATCGCCTTGAGTTCCTCCTCGGTCACGGCTGGCGGCAGGTCGCGGCGGACTCCCAGGAGGCGCAGCACCAGCGAGGTGGATGCTCCCAGCACCCACACCACCGGACGGGTGGCGTGCGCGAGCAGGGTCAGCGGACGGGCCATGGCCATGGCGGTCTGCTCGGGCGCGCGCAGGGCGAGCTGCTTGGGCACCAGCTCGCCCAGCACCAGCGTAAAATAGGTGATGCCCACCACCACCACGGCAAGGGCGACGGAATGGGCCACCGACGCCAGCCCGGGAATCCGCGCGATCAGCGGAGTGACATAGGCGGCGACATGGGCGCCGCCGAACACGCCCTCCAGCACCGCCACCACGGTGATGCCGACCTGCACCGTGGGCAGGAAGATCTCCGGGTCCTCCGAAAGCTCCCGGGCCAGGGCGGCGCTGCGCTGGCCCTGGTGCTCGAGCACGGAAAGCCGGGCCCGGTTGGCCGAAACCATCGCCAGCTCACCGAGGGCGAACAGGCCGTTGAGGGCGATCAGGAACGACAGGATCAGGATGTCGATGACGGCATACATAAGGGCGGAAGCTCGCTGCGTAAGGAGACGTCGCCGGCTTCGGAAGGCGGCCCGCCGCCGGGCGACACGGTGGCGGACAAGGCATGATAGCGGGACGGGCGCGACACAGATATGGCGGCAAACCCGGGGCGCGGCCCGAGGCGGGGCAATTTTGTATCAAAATACGAAAATCATCTCGCGTTTCGATCCATTTCATGTTTCATTAACCATTGTCTTTCTGCGGAGATGCTGCGCATGCCTCCTCTCGATTCCTCCTCCCCCACGGCCCTGCCGGAAGCGCTGATCCTCCCCTTCCCGCGCGCCCCGCGCGTTCCCCCCCGCGGTCCGGCGACCGCTTCCGCTGCGGCCGACGCCGACGAACAGCAGGCCCGCCTGCGTCTGGCCAATGCCCTGGCCGCGCTGGAGATGGCTCTGGCGGCACAGCGCGAGGCCGTCGCCCGCTGGCAGGCCTCGCTCGCCACCCTGAAGGACAACATGCAGGGCCTGGGCACCTCGCTCACCGGCTACGATACCCGCCTGCAGACCCTGGGGGCCCAGGTGGGCTCCCTGAATGCCGAGGCGCGCCGGCTGGAAAGCTGGGCCGACGGCGTGCTGGCCCGCCAGGAACCCGCCGGCCGCTAGAGCCGCTCTGAATCGCGCGAAGAAACAATGAGATAGAGCGAGGGGCGCACGCGCACGCCTCCCGCTCCAGAAAATTCCTGTCTGCTGCTTTTCCCGGAAGGCAGAAAGAAGACCTCCCCTTCGGCCCCGCCTCCCTGCGCGGCCCTGGAATCTCTCGGGAGAGCGCACAAAGAGAAGGGCCGGCCCCCCTGCGGAGGCCGGCCCTTTTTCGTCTCGGGAAGCGGGCGGCGTCAGCGGATGACGCGCGCGCCCTTGCCCTTCATGATCGCCTCGACTTCCTTGACGTTGACCATCGAGGTGTCGCCCGGGGTGGTCATGGCCAGAGCGCCGTGGGCGGCGCCGTATTCCACGGCGGCCTGCGGGCCCTTGCCTTCGAGGAAGCCATAGGCCAGGCCGGAGGCGAAGCCGTCGCCGCCGCCGACGCGGTCATAGATCTCGAGGTCGTTGCGCATCGGCGCCTCGTAGAACTGCCCGCCCGCATAGAGGACGGCGCCCCAGTCGTTGACCGAGGCGGTCTTGGCGTTGCGCAGCGTGGTCGCCGCCACCTTGAAGTTGGGGAACTCCTTGACGGCCTGGGCGATCATCTTCTTGAAGTTCGCCGGGTCGATCTTGGAGATGTGCTCGTCGAGGCCTTCCACCTGGAAGCCGAGGCAGGCGGTGAAGTCCTCCTCGTTGCCGAGCATCACGTCCACGTGGGAGGCGATGGTGCGGTTGACCTTCTGCGCCCCTTCCTTGCCGCCCTGGCTCTTCCACAGCGAGGCGCGGTAGTTCAGGTCGTAGGAGACGATGGTGCCGTACTGGTGGGCCTTCTCCACGGCCTCGATCACCGCCTCGGCGGTGTTCGGGGCGAGGGCGGCGAAGATCCCGCCGGTGTGCAGCCAGCGGCAGCCTTCCTCACCGAAGATCTTGTCCCAGTTGATCTCGCCGGGGCGGATCTGCGAGGCCGCGGAATTGCCGCGGTCCGAGCAGCCCAGGGCGGCGCGCACGCCGAATCCCTTCTCGGTGAAGTTCAGGCCGACGCGGGTGTTGCGCCCGATGCCGTCGAAGTCGCGCCAGAGGATGTGCGAGGTGTCCACCCCGCCCTGCATGATGAAGTCCTCGGCCAGCCAGCCGAGGTCGTTCTTCGGCAGCGCGGTGGCGACGGTCGAGCGCTTGCCCCAGCACTTGCGCATGGCGCGCGCGACGTTGTACTCGCCGCCGCCTTCCCAGACCTGGAAGCTGCGGGTGGTGCGCACGCGGCCGAAGCCGGGGTCGAGGCGCAGCATCACCTCGCCGAAGGAGCAGCAGTCCCACTTCGTCTCGGAAGCGGGACGGATGTTGAGGATGTTCTCTGCCATCGGATTACTTCCCGCGGATGGAACGGATCAGGGCGATGGTCGAGGCGACCTTCTTCTCGATGCCCTTGTAGTCCTTGGCGGCGAGCAGCTCCTTGGTGATCAGCTTGGAGCCGATGCCCACGCAGGCCACGCCGGCCTTGAACCAGGCGGTCAGGCTCTCCTCGGTGGCATCGACGCCGCCGGTCGGCATGATGCGGGTCCACGGCGTCGGCCCAAGGACCGACTTCACGAAGCTCGGGCCGCCGACGCAGCTGCCGGGGAACACCTTGACGATCTCGCAGCCGAGTTCCTCGGCCTGGGAGATCTCGGTGGCCGAACCGCAGCCCGGGCAGTAGGCGATCTTGCGGCGATTGCAGAACTTCGCCACGTCGGGGTTGAGCAGCGAGCCGACCACGAAGCGCGCGCCGTTGGCCACGTAGATGCCGGCCGTCGGGGCGTCGATGCACGAGCCGACGCCGAGGATCACCGAGGGATCGGCCTTGGCGAAGTGCGTGGCGCACTCGTAGAAGACATGCGAGGCGAAATCACCGCGGTTGGTGAACTCGACGCACTTGGCCCCGCCATCGGCGCAGGCCTTGATGACGTTCTTACAGAGTTCCACGTCGGGATTGTAGAACACAGGGATGACTCCCTGGTCCATCATCGTGGTGAGGACTTTCAAACGATCGATCGCCATGTTGACCTCTCCTTGGCGTTTTGACCCTGCGGTTCCGGTTCGTCGTGATCCGAGATTTCTGGTCCGCAGGACCGGTTGTTGTTGAAGCTAGCAAAATCTCCGGGAGCGTGTCGCGCGTCCCCGCGCCGTGCAACCCCGCCGGACCGACCCTCCGGCGGCATTCCTCAGGCCATCGCGCCGGTCAAGAAGGCGCGATAGCCGAACAGCCCGACCTGCCCGCCGGTGTGCAGGAACACCACGTTCTCCTCGGGGGAGAACGCCCCGGCGCGGACGCGGGCGATCAGCCCGGCCATGGCCTTGCCGGTATAGACGGGGTCGAGGAGAATCCCCTCGGTGCGGGCCAGCAGCGTCACGGCCTCGGCCATTTCCGCGGTGGGAATGCCATAGGCCTGGCCGACGTGGTCGGAATCGACCTCCACCGCCTCGCGGCGGATGTGGCCCGTCCCTCCCAGCCTGGCAGCCGTGGCCTCTGCCAGCGCCATCACCTTCTCCTCTTGCGCCGCGCGCTCCGAACCGACGGAGATGCCGAGCACGCGAATGCCGGCGCCCAGGGTCTCGAAGCCGGCCACCAGGCCGGCCTGGGTGCCGCCGCTGCCGGTCGCGTGCACCACCCGGGCGTTTTGTAAACCGGTTTCATTGAACTGGGAAAGCAATTCCATCGCCACAGCGGCGTATCCCAGCGCCCCGGTCGTCGTCGAGCCGCCCACCGGAATGATGTAGGGATGGCGCCCCTGGCCGCGCAGGCGTTCGGCGCAGTCCTCCAGGGCCGCGTCCATCTCCGTCCCCTCCGGGACGGTCTCGATTCGCAGCCCGTAGATCCGGTCGAGCAGCACGTTGCCGCCCTCGCGGTAGTCGGGCTCGTTGACGAGCACCTTCTCCTCCAGCAGCCCCACGCAGCCCAGGCCGAACTTGGCCGCCGCGGCGGCGGTCTGGCGGACGTGGTTGGACTGCACCGCCCCGCAGGTGATCAGCGTGTCCGCCCCGGCGGCGATGGCCTCGCCGAGCAGGAATTCCAGCTTGCGGTTCTTGTTCCCGCCCGTCGCCAGGCCCGTGCAGTCGTCGCGCTTGATCCACAAATGCGGCCCGCCCAACAGCTTGCTGAGGCGGAGCATCGGCTCAAGGGGGGTCGGGGCGTGGCAGATCCGCACGCGCGGGAAGCGGGCAAGGTACATGATACGTTTGTCATCCGTGCAACGGCGATTCGCCGTTACTGTCCCCCAGGGCGCGGGTCGAATCAATCCCGCATCCGCATCCGACCCCGCATCCACTCCCACAAGGAGGACGACCCATGCTGATCCGCCGCCGTCCCGGCTGGGCCCTGCCGGAAAGCGCCGCGACCCCCGAACCGGTCATGCTCGCCCGGCGAAAGCTGATGGGGGCCTCCCTGGGGGCGGGGGCCGGGCTGGCACTCGGCGCCACGCCGGCCCGCGCGCAATGGTTCCGCTCCTCCTCCGGCCCCGCCGCCAACGCGCTCGGCCGCCCGCGCGCCCCGCTGGCGGCCCGGCACAGCGACGCCTATCCCCCCGGGCGCGACCTCACCCCCGCGCCGGCCGCCCGCAGC
>CALNAL010000031.1 GCA_937874445.1 uncultured Acetobacteraceae bacterium
GCGCCGGCTTCGTGCGCAACGCGGTGTGGGACGAACGGCACGCCCTGCCCGGCCCCACGCCCTATGGCGACATCGACGTGGTTCTCTTCGATCCGGCCGATCCCTCCCCCGCCGCCGACCGGCGCCTCGAGGCCACGCTCGCCACCCGGGCCCCGCGCGCGCCCTGGTCGGTGCACAACCTGGCCCGGATGCACACGCGCAACCACGACGCGCCCTACGCCTCGCTGGCCGAGGGGCTGGCCCACTGGCCGGAAACCGCCACCGCCCTGGCGGTGCGCCGGAACGCCGGCACGCTGGAGGTGCTGGCCCCGCTCGGCCTGGCCGACCTGTTCGCCCTGATCGTCCGCCCCACGCCCGCCTTTCTCTCCCGCCCGGAGGTCTATCGCGCCCGCGTCCGCGCCAAGCGCTGGACGGAACGCTGGCCCCGGCTTCATCTGGAGAACATGGGGCCAGAGGGCATGGGGCCGGAGAGCATGGGGCCGGAAAACATGGACTAAAATACGGAACCGCCCGGTTGCCGCGGCGGCGCCATCGGATTACCCCTCGCCTCCAATCCGGTCCGGCCGGAAGCGAGACAAGCCGTAGAGGGAGAGACCATGCGTTCCGGTGGACAGGCGGACCCCGATTTCCAGGCCCGGCGCTCCCTGCGCTGGCATCGCGCCCTGGCCGGCGGACTGCTGGCGCTGATGGCGGCGCTGATCCTGGTCAGCTACACCCTGCCCCCCTCCGGCGGCGCGGAACTGCTGGGAGCCGCGGCCAAGGCCGGCTTCGTCGGCGGCATTGCCGACTGGTTCGCCGTCACCGCCCTCTTCCGCCGCCCGCTCGGCCTGCCGATCCCCCACACCGCCATCATCCCGTTGCAGAAGGAACGCCTCGGACGCGCCCTCGGGCGGTTCGTGGCGAGCCACGTCTTCACCCGCGACGACGTCTCCGCCTTCCTCTCCCAGCTCGACCTCGCGGCCATCCTGCGCCGCTTCCTCGCCGACCCGGCCGCCACCCGCCCTGCCGCCGAGGCGCTGGCGGGGATGCTGCCGCGCATCCTGGCCAGCATCGAGGATGGCCGCGCCCGCCGCTTCCTCGCCCGGGTGGTGCCGCGCATTCTCGGAGGCCCCGCCGCCGGCCGCGTCGTCGCGCGCGCCCTGCGCCTTCTCGTCGAGGGCGGCCGGCACCAGGACGTCTTCACCTTCATCCTCGCCAACGTCAAAGGCACGCTGGCCAGCCGCGAGGCCTCGCTGCAATCCGCCATCGAGGAACGCGTGCGCGAGCAGGGCGGGCGGCTGGTCGGCTGGGCGCTCGGCGCGGCCGTGGCCCACCGGGTGATCGCCCAGATCAACGCCGAACTCTCCCGCATGGAACCCGACAGCTCGGAGATGCGCGCCGCCTTCGACGAATGGGTCCGCCGCGAGATCCAGCACATCGAGGACGACCCCGCCCGCGCCGCCGAGATCGGCGCCGCCGTCCGCCAGGTGCTCTCCCACGAGACGGTGCGCGCCTGGATGGCCGACGTGTGGTCGCGCATGCGCCTGGCCCTGGAAGCCGACGCCACCCGCCCCGACGGCCGCACGCGGGCGGTTCTCGAAGGCTGCCTGGCCAATCTCGGCACGGTGCTGGAGCAGGACCCCGCCGCCCGCGAGCGCCTCCATCACGCCATCGAGGGCATCGCCGGCAGCCTGCTGCCCTCGGCACAGACCCAGCTGGCCGAGTTCATCGCCGGCGTCGTCGGCGGCTGGGACAGCGCCACCATCACGCGCAACCTGGAACTGCGTGTCGGCCCCGATCTGCAATACATCCGCGTCAACGGCACGCTGGTCGGCTTCCTGGTCGGCGGGTTCCTCTACGCCATCCTCCAGGCCATTTTCGGCCAGGCCGGATTCTGACCCGCCGGCAGCGCTGTGCGCGATCCGGGCCCAAGGGAAGGAAGCCCTTCTTTTTGCCTTCCGGAAAAAGAAGCAAAGAAGGACTTTTGTTCCTTTGCCTCCGCGCATGACGCAGACGCAGAATCCTGAACGAATAAAGCTTTCCTGGTTCTCCTTTCCCGAAAGGAGAACACCTTGCCTTGCTTGCCTGCCGCGACGCCCCGGCGCGGAGCGCGCCTCTAGAAGCGGAACCGCCCCACGCGCCAGCGGAAGGCGGCATAGGCGATGAGGCCCGCGGCGATCGCCAGCGGGAGAAGGAAAATCGCCATCCAGAATGCCAGCGCGGCCAGCCCGACCACGGCGGCGACGGCGGCGATCGTCGCGGCCCAGCGGCCGAGGGTCGCGGCGAATCCGGGCCGGCTCTCCTCGACGAAGCTGCCATCGGGGGTCATGTCGAGCTGCGGGGCGTCCTCGGACGGGCGAGGCGCCTGCGGGCCTTTCGGTGGAAACTGGTGCATGACGATCCTCATAGTTTGGAGGTGGCCCAGCACGCCGGTTCGCGCAAGGGGGAATTGCATGGCAAAACAGTCACCGCGTGCTCATCCTCGCGGACGGCGGGGGGCGTTGTCTCGCGACGAGGATCCGCTGGTTGCGGAAGGTCCGTGCCAGGGCATTGAAATTAATGCTCAATTGAAAAATCTCGCCGACGCATAAAAAAGGCGCCGGATGAGGGGTCCCCCATCCGGCGCCCGGAATTCGGCAAGAAGCAGAGGCTAGGCGCTCTTCGCCATGATCTCGTCGGCGACGTTGCGCGGCACCGGCTCGTAGTGGTGGAACTGCATGGTGAAGGACGCACGGCCCTTGGTCATGGAACGCAGGTCGGAGATGTAGCCGAACATCTGCTTGAGCGGCACCTGGGCGCGCACCATGATGGTGGACCCGGCGTTCTCCTGGTCCTGGATGACGCCGCGACGACGGTTGATGTCGCCCACCACGTCGCCCACGTGATCCTGCGGGGTGGTGACCTCGACATCCATGATCGGCTCGAGGATCACCGGGTTGGCCTTCTTCATGCCTTCGCGGAAGCAGGCCTTGGCGGCGATTTCGAAGGCCAGCGCCGAGGAGTCGACGTCGTGGTACTTGCCGTCCACCAGGGTGAACTTGAAGTCCACGGTGGGGAAGCCCGCGAGCACGCCGGTGTCGGCCTGGTTGCGGATGCCCTTCTCCACGGCGGGGATGTATTCCTTCGGCACCGAGCCGCCGACCACCTTGTTCTCGAAGACGATGCCCGAGTTGCGGGCGAGCGGCTCGAAGATGATCTTCACCTCGGCGAACTGACCCGAGCCACCCGTCTGCTTCTTGTGGGTGTAAGTCTCGGTCCAGGTCTTGGCGATGGTCTCGCGGTAGGCCACCTGCGGCGCACCGATATTGGCCTCGACGCCGTATTCGCGCTTGAGCCGATCGATGATGATGTCGAGGTGCAGCTCGCCCATCCCGGAGAGGATGGTCTGGCCGCTCTCCTGGTCGGTCTTGAGGCGCAGCGAGGGGTCCTCGGCCGCCAGCTTCTGCAGGCCGATGGTCATCTTCTCCACCGAATCCTTGGTCTTCGGCTCGACGGAGATGTCGATCACGGGCACCGGGAAGGCCATGCGCTCGAGCACGACGGGGTCCTCGGCGGCGGCCAGCGTGTCGCCGGTGCCGGTGTCCTTCAGGCCCACGAAGGCGACGATTTCGCCGGCGGAGGCCTCCTTGACCTCCTCGCGCTTGTCGGCGTGCATCTTGAACATGCGCCCGACGCGCTCCTTGCTCTCGCGCGTGGTGTTGAGCACCGAATCGCCGGTCTTGATGGTGCCGGCATAGATGCGCACGAAGGTCAGGGTGCCGTATTTGTCGTTGATGATCTTGAAGGCCAGAGCGGCGAACGGCGCGGCGGGATCGGCCTTGATGCGGCGGCGATTCTCCTCGGGCTCGTCCTCCTGGCCTTCCTCGGCGACCACGGCGATGCCGGGCACGTCGAGCGGGCTCGGCAGGTAGTCCACCACCGCGTCGAGCAGGGGCTGCACGCCCTTGTTCTTGAAGGCGGTGCCGCACAGCACGGGGCGGAAGGTGCCGGTCAGGGTGCCCTTCTTGATGCAGCGCTTGAGGGTCTCGACGGAGACATCGCCCTTGTCGAAATACTCCTCCATCGCCGCGTCATCGATGCCGACCGCGGTGTCGAGCAGCTTCTGGCGCCATTCCTTGGCCTTCTCGACCATGTCGGCGGGGATTTCCTCGTCGTGGTACTTGGCGCCGAGCTCGCCGCCTTCCCAGATGACGGCCTTCATGCGCACCAGATCGATCACGCCCTCGAGCTTGTCCTCGATGCCGATCGGCAGCTGCAGGGCCACGTACTGGATGTCGAGCTTCTCGGTGAGCGTGTTGCAGGCGTGGTAGAAATCCGCGCCGGTGCGGTCGAGCTTGTTGATGAAGATGATCCGCGGCACGTGGTAGCGGTCGGCCAGGCGCCAGTTGGTCTCGGACTGCGGCTGCACGCCGGCCACGCCCTCGATGATGAACACGGCGCCGTCGAGCACGCGCAGGCTGCGGTTCACCTCGATGTTGAAGTCGATGTGGCCTGGGGTGTCGATGATGTTGATGTGGGTGCCGTGCCACTCGCAGGTGACGGCGGCGGAGGTGATGGTGATGCCCCGCTCGCGTTCCTGGTCCATGTAATCGGTCGTGGTATTGCCGTCGTGCACCTCGCCGATCTTATGCGAGACGCCCGTGTAATAGAGGATGCGCTCCGTCGTGGTGGTTTTGCCCGCGTCGATATGCGCGGTGATCCCGATGTTGCGAATCTTCTCGAGCGGCGTTCCGGGCACGGCAGACCTCCAATGAGCCCAATGGGCATGAGCATAACGGGCGCCCCGAAGCCCTGTGCTCCGCGCGCCCGTCCTGTCCGGCCCCTGAGCCGGCGCTTCACGGCGTGCAAATGCCCTTCCGGCGCCGGATTTGCAAGCCTCTCGTGCGCGCGGGGATGCATGACAGTCCTCCGCCCTGGCGGTGGCGCCCCCGACTGGGCGTGCCGCAGCAGGCCGGCAGCGGCGGCCACCCGGCAGTTTCTGCCGGGAAGAACCCGCCGCCCGGCCTCCACGGCGCAGCAAAATCAGCCGAGCGACACGGGGGAATTCCCGGGGAAATTCCCGGGAAAACACGCTGGCCCGCTTCCTGCAAAGCGCCCTCCGCCCGCGAATCCTGCGGGTCTGGAGTCTTCATGATGTCTCTCTCTATCAGCAGCCAGTCGACCTACGCGTCGCTGGCGGAGTGGCTGAAGAGCAGTGGAAGTACCACGAGCACAAGCACTCCCTCGGACTCTTCCTCCGCCACCGGCACGACCTCCACCACCTCCTCCGATTCGTCCACGACGGCCTCCGGCGGGGTCGGGACGCTGACCTCCGACCTGATGGCCTTCCTGATGTCGCTCTCCTCCGCGCGCGACAGCGGAGCGTTCCCCTCCAAGGATTCGTCGTCGGGCGCGACTTCCTCGGGGGACCCGGCCCTTCAGGGACCGCCCCCCTCTGCCGACAGCACGGCGGATTCGAGCAGCTCGAGTTCGGATCCGCTGGGCCGGCTGGAGAAGGATCTCGACGGCATCTTCTCCTCGCTGAACACTTCCCCGGCCTCCTCGACCTCCACGGCGAGCTCATCCTCCTCCGGCACCGGCGGCCCGGATTCGAGCGGCGCGAACATGCCCTGGATGATGCCGCAGATGCCGCCCTTCGGTGTGGCGGGCGCCTACCAGTCAGCCTCCGACAGCGCGCAGGGCAGCACGACGGCATCGGCCACCGCCAGCACCACGGTGGCCTGATTCTCCCTCTCCCGGACAAAACGTTCGGGCCGGGGGGGCAATCCCTCAGCGCCTGCCTCTCATTCCTCCGCGGGAGCGAACACCGCCCGCCCGCGCAGGCGATATTCCAGCAGCCCCAGCCATTCGTGCGCCGCCGCGTCGAGCAGCGCGAGCCGCGCCGAGGCGCTGCGCATCATCCCCCACACCGCCCAGCCCGGCGTGTGGTAGGCCACCGGGTCGGCCACCAGCCCCGTCC
>CALNAL010000032.1 GCA_937874445.1 uncultured Acetobacteraceae bacterium
GAAGGGAAGAACTTCTTTTTCCTGAAGGAAAAAGAAGCAAAAAGGACTTTTGTTCGTTGGGCTCCGCGTCTGACACAGACGCGGAATCCTTAACGGAGAGAGCTTTCCTGGTTCTCCTTTCGCGAAAGGAGAACACCTTCCTTGCTGACTTCCTTGCTCCCCGGCGTCACCCGGCAAACGTCACGAGGCGCCCCTGGGGCGTGCCGAGAACCTCGTTCTCGCGCATGACGACATGGCCACGGATGATGGTGGCCACCGGCCAGCCGGTCACCGTCATGCCGTCGTAGGGGGTCCAGCCGCAGGGGCTGGCGATCCAGGAATTCTCGATGCGCTGGCGGCGGGCGAGATCGACCAGGGTGAAATCGGCGTCGTAGCCGGCGGCCAGGCGGCCCTTGCCGAGGATGCCGTAGACCCACGCCGGCCCCGCCGCCATCAGGTCCACCAGCCGCGCCAGCGAGAGGCGGCCGGCGTGCACGTGGTCGAGCATCACGGGCAGCAGGGTCTGCACCCCGGTCAGCCCCGAGGAGCAGCTCGGCCACGGGCGCTCCTTGGCACTGCGCGGATGGGGGGCGTGGTCGGAGCCGAGGCAGTCCACCGTGCCGTCGCGCACCGCCGCCCAGGCCGCCTCGCGATGGCGGGCGTCGCGCACCGGCGGGTTCATCACCCCGTAGCCGCCGAGGCGCTCGTAGACCTCGGGCGCCACCTGGGTGAGATGCGTGGCCAGCACCTCGCATGTCGCAATGTCGCGGAAGTCCTTGATATAGGAGAATTCTTCCGCCGTGGTCATGTGCAGGATGTGGGCCGGGCGGCCGGTGCGGCGGGCCAGCGCCATCAGCCGGCGGGTGGCGCGGAAGGCCACCTCCGGGTCGCGCCAGTCCATGTGGCAGCAGTACGGATCGCCCAGCTTGAAGAGCGACTTGCGCTCGCGCAGGCGGTATTCGTCCTCGGCGTGGTAGGCGACGCGGCGGTGGCCGCTGCGCATGATGCGCTCGAGGTGCTCGTCGTCCTCGACCATCAGCGTGCCGGTGGAGGAGCCGGCGAACACCTTGATCGCCGCCACTCCGCGCATCCGCTCCAGGGCGGCCAGCTCGCCGATGTTGCTCTTGGTGGCACCGACGTAGAGGCCGAAGTCGCACCAGGAATCGCGCTCGGCGTAGGCCTGCTTCCAGGCGACGCGGTCGGCGTCGGTGACGGGCGGCGAGGTGTTGGGCATGTCGAACACCGCCGCGATGCCGCCGAGCACCGCCGCCTTGGTGCCGGTGGGCAGGGATTCCACGCCCTCTCCGCCGGGGTCGCGCAGATGCACGTGCGGGTCGATCAGGCCGGGCAGGACGTAGAGGCCGCGGGCGTCGAAGGTCTCGCGCGCCGCGGCGTCGGCGGGCACCCCCAGGGCGGCGATGCGCCCGAAGCGCACGCCCACCGAGGTCTGCTCCAGGCCCCACGGCAGGACGCAGGTACCGCCGCGGAGGATCAGGTCGTAAGGCTCTGTCATGGCAGGATTCCTCAAGTGGCCGAGAGGGTCTCGAAGACGTCCCCGACGGAGGGCAGGCCGAGAATGTGGGCCCGGTGCCACAGCGCGTAGAACAGCAGCCGCCAGGCCGCGTCGCCCTCGCGCTTGCCGGCGGCGGCGCGGAACAGGGCGGCCACCTTGGCAGGCTCGGCGATCTCCGCCACCCCCTCCTCGGCCGCCACCAGCGGACCCAGCTTGGCGCCCTGGGCGGCGATCCAGGCCCCCACCGGCACGGTGAAGCCCTGCTTGCGCGCGAAGGGCTGCGCCGCCGGGCAATGCCGGGCCAGCCACTGGCGCAGCAGCCACTTGCCCATGCCGTGGCGCACCTTGAGCGCGTCGGGCAGGCAGAAGGCCGCCGCCGCCACGCCGCGGTCGAGGAAGGGCGTGCGCCCCTCCACCGCGTGGGCCATCAGGCAGCGGTCGAGCTTGAGCAGCAGGTCGTTGGGCAGCCAGTCGGCCATGTCGGCGGCCTGGGCGGCGGCCAGGCGGGTGCGGCCCCCCTCGGCGGCGGCGGCCTCGGCGGCGGCGAAACCGTCGCGCCAGGCGGCGGGGCGGGCGCGCAGCACGTCCAGGCGGTCGAAGGCGCCGTGGGCCCGCATCACCCGCCCGCCCTGCCACCACGGGCGCATGGCGCTGCGATAGCGGCCGTAGCCGGCGAAGATCTCGTCGCCTCCCTCGCCGGAAAGCACCACCTTGACGTCCTGGCGGGCGCGGCGGGCGAGGAACCAGGTGGGAATGATGGCGTAGTCGGCCGCCGGGTCGTCCATGGCGGCGACGATCTCGGGCAGATGGCGCCAGGTGTCGGATTCGCTGACCGTGAGGGTCTCGTGGCGGGCGCCCAGCGAGGCGGCGATGCGCGCCGCCGCCGCCCGCTCGTCGGCCGCGCCGGGCACGTCGAAGCCGGCGGTGAAGGCCAGCACCGGAGAGGAATTCAGCCGCGCCATCATGGTCAGGATCGCGCTCGAATCGATGCCGCCGGAGAGGAACATGCCGTACGGCACGTCGGCGCGCTGGTGGAGATCGACGCTCTCCTCCAGGGCCCGGTCGAGGCGGGCCAGCGCGGCCTCCTCGTCGATCGGCTCGGGGCCGCCCTCGGGCAGCATCGGCAGGCGGCGGCGCTCCAGGACGTGGCCGTCCACCACGGTGAGGGTCTCGCCGGGCAGGACGCGGCGGATGCCCTCGAAGATGGTCTCCGCCCCGGTGGTGAACTGCAACTGCAACAGCTCGTCGCGGGCGGCGGCGCGCAGGCGGCGCGGGGCCAGGCCGGCCGCCAGCAGCGCCCCCGCCTCGGAGGCAAAGGCGAAGCCCGCCTCGGTCTGCACCGTGTAGAGCGGCTTGATGCCGAACGGATCACGCGAAAGTGTCAGCGTGCGGGCGGCGCGGTCGTGGATGGCCAGGGCATACATCCCGCGCAGCGGCGCGGTGAAGGCGGCGCCGTCGCGCACCCACAGCTGGAGAGGGACCTCGCTGTCGGACTGGGTGGCGAAGGCAACCCGCGGCATCGCCGCGCGCAGTTCGCGGTAGTTGTAGATCTCGCCGTTGGCCACCAGCGCCGCCGTGCCCGCAAACAGCGGCTGGTCGCCGCCCGCGAGGTCGATGATGGCCAGCCGGTTGTGCGCCAGCGCGATGCGCCCCACCGTGGTGTGGCCCTGCCCGTCCGGGCCGCGATGGGCCAGCGCCCGCAACATCGCCTCCAGCGCGCGCGCCTCGGGGGGCGGCGCCGTGGAGACGGTTGCCAGACCTGCGATGCCGCACATCAGCGGCGAGCCTTGCCAACGATTCGGATCATGCTGGCGTATCGATAGCATTCCCCATCCCGGCTGTCTTGCCGTGGCGTCCGCCCGCGCCCAACTGGGCTGCATGACACAGATCGCTCTCCTGCCCGAACGCGGCGTGGTCGAAGTGACCGGCGCCGACCGTGTGGCCTTCCTGCAGGGCCTCGTCTCCAACGACGTGACCCTCGCCGCCCCCGGGGAGCCGAACGCGGCTCCCGGGGATGCCGTGTGGGCCGCCCTGCTCACCCCGCAGGGCCGCTGGCTCACTGATTTCTTCATTTTTTGCACGGACGACGGGGAGGACGCGCGCCTGCTGCTCGACGCCCCCCGCGCGGCCATCCCCGACCTCATCGCCCGGCTCTCGCGCTACCGGCTGCGCGCACAGGCGAGCCTGCGCGATGCCTCCGAGGCGTGGCACGTGCAGGTCGCCTGGGACGGGCCGGCGCCGATGGCCGCGGAGGGGGTGGTCGCCGCCGACCCCCGCCTGTCCGGCGCGGGATGGCGGGTGCTCTCCCCGGCGCCCCTGGCTGCCAACGCCTCCGCCGCCGACTGGCAGGCCCGCCGCCTGGCCCTCGGCCTGCCCGAGCCCGCCGACCTGGAGGCGGAAAAGACGCTGCTGCTGGAGGCCAATTTCGACGCCCTCGACGGCATCAGCTGGACCAAGGGCTGCTACATGGGCCAGGAAGTCACCGCGCGCACCCGCTTCCGCGGGCTGGTCAAGCGCCGGCTGGTGCCGGTGACGATCGCCTGTACGCTCCCGGGGGAAATCCCCGCGCCCGGAACCCCGGTGCTGGCCGGGACGGAGACGCTCGGCACCCTGCGCAGCGCCTGCCGCACCGGGCCGGAGAGCGGACTCGGGCTGGCCATGCTGCGCCTCGATTTCCCCGCGGCCGGGCCGCTGCACTGCGGCACGGCGGAACTGGTCGCCCATCCGCCGGCCTGGCTCCCCCTGCCCGCCCCCGCCGCCCGGTCGGCCAAGGGGCCGGCCTGAAAGCAAGGCACGGCAAGAAAGCAAGGCAAGGTGTTCTCCTTTCAGGAAAGGAGAACCAGGAAAGCTTTGTTCCTTAAGCTCCGCGCATGTCCCAGCCGCGGAGCCAAATGGGGAAAAGTCCTTTTTGCTTCTTTTTCCTTCAGGAAAAAGAAGACCTTACCTTACCCTGCTTACGCGTTCAGGACGCGAGATGGTGCGCGCGGCGCGTGCTGGCGGCGGGGGCGAGGAAGTAGGCCACCATCGTGGCGGCCAGTCCGCAGCCTCCGGCGAAGGCCAGCCACAGTCCCGGCGCGGCGCGGTTGCCGGTGGTCTGGATCAGCCAGGTCGAGACCAGCGGAGTGAAGCCGCCGAACAGGGCGGTGGCCAGCGAATAGGCCAGCGAGAAGCCGGAGGCGCGCACCGTCACCGGCACGATCTCGGTGAGCGCCACGATCATCGCCCCGTTGTAGCTGGCGTAGAGGAACGACAGCCATTGCAGCACCAGCATCATCGCCAGGAAGCTCGGGTGCGCCACCAGCCAGACCAGCGCCGGATAGGCCGTGAGCAGCGTCAGCCCCGAGAACGTCGCCAGCAGCGGCCAGCGCCCGATGCGGTCGGAGAGCGCGCCCATCACCGGCAGCCAGATGAAGTTGGACAGCCCCACGCAGAAGGTCACCACCAGGCTGTCCACGGCGGAGAGCTTCAGCACGGCGCGCCCGAAGGTCGGGGTGTAGACGGTGATGGTGTAGAAGGAGACCGTCGTCATCACGATCAGCATCGTGCCGAGCAGGATCACCCCCCAGTTGCGCGCCAGCACGGTGAGGATCTCGCCGGTGGAGGGGCGGTGCTGGCGGCTGCGGCGCTGGAACTCCGGGGTCTCCTCCAGCGACAGGCGGATGTACCACAGGAAGGGCACGATCAGGCAGCCGATGAAGAAGGGGATGCGCCAGGCCCAGGCCGCGATTTCCGCCGGCGCGAACAGGGTGTTCAGCGCGAAGCCGAGGGCCGCGGCGGTCATGATCGACACCTGCTGGCTGCCCGACTGCCAGGAAACGTAGAACCCCTTGCGGCCGGGAGGGGCCATCTCGGCGAGATAGACCGAGACGCCGCCCAGCTCCACGCCGGCCGAGAAGCCCTGCAACAGCCGCCCGATCAGCACCAGCACCGGCGCCAGCAGGCCGATGGTGGCATAGGCCGGCACGAAGGCGATCAGCGCCGTGCCGAACGCCATGATCCCCAGCGTGAGCAGCAGGCCCTGGCGACGGCCGATGCGGTCCACGTAGGCGCCGAGCACCACCGCCCCCAGCGGACGCATCAGGAAGCCCGCGCCGAAGGTCATGAAGGTGAGCATCAGCGAGGCAAAGTCGCTGCCGGCGGGAAAGAAGGCGTGGGAGATGGCCTGGGCGTAGAAGCCGAACAGGAAAAAGTCGAACATCTCCAGGAAGTTGCCGCTGGTGACACGAATCACCGTGGCGATCGTCGAGCGGACCGAGCGTTCCTGCGCCATGACTCCCCCCCCTGCCGCTGCCGGGATCGCCGGGCGGACGGCGCGATTACGCAACCACCGGCACGGGCGCGCAAATCACGAAAATGGGGGTGGGGGTTGCCGGCACGGGAAAGGAAGGCAAGGTCTTCTTTTCCTGAAGGAAAAGAAGCAAAAGGACTTTTATTCGTTGGGCT
>CALNAL010000033.1 GCA_937874445.1 uncultured Acetobacteraceae bacterium
CCCCATGCCTTCCCCCGACATGCCTTCCCCCGATATGCCTCTCCCCGGGACGCCTCTCCCGGGGGCGGCTTTCGCCGAAGCGCTCTCGGGCGAGGCGCCTCCCGCCAGTGCGCCTTCTGGCACTTCTGGCAGCGTGCCTTCTGGCAGTGCGCCTTCTGGCAGCGTCGCGCGGCCGGACGCGCCACCGGAGCCCGCCGCGGGCGCGCCGCTGCGGGTGCTGCTGGCCGACGACAACCCGCTCAACCGCAAGGTCGCCCTGGCCATGCTGAGCCGCGCCGGCCACGCCGCCCGCGCCGTGGCGGACGGCGCCCAGGCCGTGGCGGCGGTGCGGGAAGAGGCCTTCGACGTGGTGCTGATGGATGTGCAGATGCCGGTGATGGACGGCCTGGAGGCGGCCCGCACGATCCGCGCCCTGCCCCTTCCGCAGAGGGGGATTCCCATCCTCGCGCTGACCGCCGATACCCTGCCCGAAACCGAGGCGGCCTGCCGGGCCGCGGGCATGAATGGCTGCCTGACCAAGCCCTTCCTCTTCGAGGACCTGCGCGCCAGCCTCGCCCTGCTTCCCCGCGCGCCGTCCCTCGGGACCGCCTAGGGGCCTGCCCGCGAAGTTCGCCGCATCAGCGGCAGACGCCGCATCAGCGACGGACGGAGCGGATCAGCAGGTTCCTGAAATGAAAAGAGCGTGTCCTGGTTTCGAAGGCTCCGGGACTGCGCAATCAGGACACTGGAGCGGGAGGCGTCCGTGTGCGCTCCCGCCTCCCGCTCCCGCTCTTTGTTGCCTCGCGCGATTCGGACATCCGGCGAGTCCGCCAAAGGTCATCGCGCTCTAGCGGAAGGGGGGCTCGTCGAAGCTGCGCAGCTTGCGCGAGTGCAGGGCGGTGAGCTGGCCGCGCAGGATTTCGATGGCTTGCAGGCCGATGGCGAGGTGTTCGCCGACGGCGCGCTGGTAGAAGGCGCTGGCCGGGCCGGGCAGCTTGATCTCGCCGTGCAGGGGCTTGTCGGAGACGCAGAGCAGCGTGCCGTAGGGCACCCGCAGGCGATAGCCCTGGGCGGCCAGGGTGCCCGATTCCATGTCCACCCCGATGGCGCGCGAGAGGTTGATGTGCCGGCGTTCCTGCGACCAGCGGAGCTCCCAGTTGCGGTCGTCGTAGGTGACGATGGTGCCGGTGCGCAGGCGCCGCTTCAGCGCGTCGCCGCGCTCGCCGGTGACGCGGGCGGCGGCCTCCTGCAGCGAGACCTGCACCTCCGCCAGCGCGGGGATCGGCACTTCCGGGGGCACCAGGTCGTCGAGGATGCGGTCGCGGCGCAGATAGGCGTGGGCGAGAACGTAGTCGCCGATTTCCTGCGTGCTGCGCAGGCCGCCGCAGTGGCCCACCATCAGCCAGCAGTTCGGCCGCAGCACCGCCAGGTGGTCGGTGATGGTCTTGGCGTTGGAGGGGCCGACGCCGATGTTGACGATCGTCACCCCGTCGCCCCGGGGGCGGGTGAGGTGGTAGGCCGGCATCTGGTGCTTGTGCCAGGGAGCCGTGGCGGCCGCGATCTCGGCCTCCGAGAGGGAGGCGGCGCGGGTCAGCACGCGCCCGCCGGGCAGCACCAGCGAATCGTAGGGGCTGCCCTCGCGGGCCAGCTCGGAAATGCCCCAGCGCACGAACTGCTCGACGTAGCGCTGGTAGTTGGTCAGCAGGATCCACGGCTGCACGCAGCGCCAGTCGGTGCCGGTGTAGTGGACGAGGCGGCGCAGGGAGAAATCCACGCGTACCGCGTCGAACAGGGCGAGCGGGCGGGGGCGGCCGGGCTCGTCGCGCCACAGGCCGTCGGCCACCTCGTCGCCCACGGCGGAGAGGTTGGGGCTGGGGAAGTGGCGCACCAGCTCGGAGGCGGCGACCTCGCCCTTCATCAGCGCGTCGTCGTCGCGCAGCACGTAGGGATAGGGGATCTCCTGGGAGCTCGCGCCGACGGCCAGCTCGGCACCGTATTCGCCCACCAGGGGCTCCAGCTGCTCCAGCAGATAGGGGCGGAAGAACTCCGGCTGGGTGACCGTGGTGGCGTAGGTGCCCGGGCGCTGGAGCTTGCCCCAGGCGCGCCAGGAGGGCGGCGGCGGCGCGGAGGGGTGCCAGGTGAGGGCGAGCTGGGGGTAGCGGAAGCGGGCCCGTTCCGCGGGCGTGGGGGGCACGCCCTCGCGCACGAAGCGGTCCAGCGCGTCGCGCAGGGCCTCTGTGGCCTCGGCATGGCAGCGCACCAGGGCGTCCACCGCGGCGGCGGGAGACAGGCCGGCGGAGGGAGGAGTCGTATGCGCGTGCGTTGCCATTTCCATGGTCTCCGGCCGGATGCGAGCCCCCCCCCCCGGGCCGGCCTGCCCCAGGGGCGATGCGTGGGGCAATGAGTGCTAGCCGCACGGCGGGACGGGAACAAGAGGCAAGGAAGGCGTCCTTCCAGAGCGCGATGACATTTGGCGGACGCGCCGGATGTCCGAATCGCGCGCGGAAACAAAGAGCTGGAGCGGGAGGCGCGAGCCGACGCGAACGCTTCCCGCTCTATCGGGAGGGAAGAACCAGGAAGGGCCTATCCGCAGGGCGCCGCGCCGTGGCGTCTGGGGCGACCTTGGCGGCTTCCTTCCGATCGTGTACCGCTCGCAGCTTCGTCGCGCTGGGGGATTCCCATGAAGATCGTCGTCACCATCATCGGGCAGGACCGCGTCGGCATCGTCGCCAGGGCGGCGGCGCTGCTCGCCGAACGCCGCGTCAACATCCTCGACATCAACCAGAACATCGTGCACGGCTTCTTCAACATGGTGCTCATCGCCGAAATGGCCGAGGCGGGGGGCGGGCTGCGCGGGGTGCAGGAGGCGTTCCGCGAGATGGGGACCGAGATGGGCCTCGATATCAAGGTCCAGCACGAGGACATCTTCCTCGCCATGCACAAGGTCTAGGCCCGTGCTCGAACTTCGCGAGATCCTCGAAACCAACCGCATGATCGGCGAGAACCGCCTCGACGTGCGGACCATCACGCTCGGCATCTCGCTGCGCGGCTGCGCGCGCGAGAGCGGGCCCGCGCTGTGCCGGGCCATCTACGACAAGATCACCACCACCGCGCGCAACCTGGTGCGCGTCGGCGAGGAGATCGAGGCGACCTTCGGCGTGCCCATCGTGCACAAGCGCATCTCGGTGACGCCGATCTCGATGGTGGCCGAGAGCAGCGGGCTCGCGAGCTACGTGCCCGTCGCCGAGGCGATGGACCGGGCGGCGCGGGAGGTCGGGGTCAATTTCATCGGCGGGTTCTCGGCGCGGGCGGAAAAGCGGCTGGCCGAGAGCGACCGCATCCTCATCGCCTCCCTCCCCGAGGCGCTTGCCGCCACCGAGATCGTGTGCTCCTCGGTCAACATCGGCTCGACCAAGGCCGGCATCAACATGGACGCGGTGCGCGAGATGGGGCGCACCGTGAAGAAGACCGCCGAGCTGACCGCCGAGCGCGACGCCATCGGCTGCGCCAAGCTGGTGGTGTTCTGCAACGCCGTGGAGGACAACCCCTTCATGGCCGGCGCCTTCCACGGCATCGGCGAGGGCGACCTCGCCGTCAATGTCGGGGTCAGCGGGCCGGGGGTGGTCAAGCACGCGCTGGAGGCCGTGCGGGGCCAGCCGCTCGACGAGGTGGCCGAGACCGTCAAGCGCACCGCCTTCAAGATCACCCGCGTGGGCCAGCTCGTCGCGCGCGAGGCGGCACGGCGGCTCGGGGCGCCGATGGGGATCATCGACCTCTCGCTCGCCCCCACCCCCGCCATCGGCGACAGCGTGGCCCATATTCTCGAGGAAATGGGGCTGGAGAAGTGCGGCGGGCCGGGAACCACCGCCGCCCTCGCCCTGCTCAACGACGCGGTGAAGAAGGGCGGGCTGATGGCCGCCCAGCACGTGGGCGGGCTCTCCGGCGCCTTCATCCCGGTGAGCGAGGACGCCGGCATGATCGACGCCGCCGCCTCCGGGGCGCTCTCGCTGGAAAAGCTCGAGGCGATGACCTGCGTCTGCTCGGTGGGGCTCGACATGATCGCCATCCCTGGCAGCACCTCCGCCGAGACCATCGCCGCCATCATCGCCGACGAGGCCGCCATCGGCATGATCAACGCCAAGACCACCGCCGTGCGCGTGATCCCCGTGCCCGGCAAGGAGGTGGGCGACAGCGTGGCCTTCGGCGGGCTGCTCGGGCACTGCCCCATCATGCGGGTGAACCCCACCCGCGCCGACGCCTTCATCGCCCGCGGCGGACGCATCCCCGCGCCGGTGCGCAGCCTGACCAACTGACGGGCCCGGGCCGGCGGTCGGGTCCCGGGCGGGGGGTTGTCCCTAGAAAATGATGCCGTGATGCGCGGAGAGGGGATCGCCGCGTTTCGGATGTGGCCGGGTTGAAGTGGACATCAGTCGCCGGCGATCGGGGGCGAGAATGGAATGGCAGCTTCCGAACGTAGGTGAAGCCACGCCGAACAATCGCTTTGAGGTGACCAGATAGCCGCCAATGGCCTCCTCCGGAACTTTGGCGTAACCGTAGGGCGGAAACTTCGAGCGCCGACAGCCTTGGATGCGCCTTATATAATCAGAGTGCGGATGCGTCGTGTTAGTTGTGGTTCTGTCGATGGCTGCCAGAATTTAGCTAAATATACTTTCAACTGTTCCTGCGTTCCTTTGAAATTAAAGAGACGGCACAATCTGAGATGTAACAAGGGCATAATATAATCCTTACCGGAAACGACATGCTGTAACTCGAGCGATGAACTCCGGTTAGCAACCTCTTGACGGCGCGCACGGAGCAAAGATAGTCCGCAACGGTGACGGACCGTACGCGCGATCTCGAACAGTCGCCGCCAAACTTTACGTCTACTGACGCAAGGGCCATCGCGAGTCTCACAAATAAGTTTCTGTACGGGGAATGATATTGTCGGAACTTCAGGACAAAGCTGGCGGCACACCGCATACATTACAAAGAGAGGTTCGAATGCTTTTCTTATTTCGTCAGCCCAATCCCGAAAACCAAACCGAACAGAAATGTCGGCCTCAGTCATATCAGGTCGTGCACAAGTCCCAACCTCAACAATAGATTGATTGTTTATTAATAAATTTTCAACGCAATATGCGCTCAATCTATACAAAAATTTAAGTCTTGGTTTCGCTGTACCGGCAAGAAAATCAAAATCTCCGTCTATAATATAGATCTTTGGTCTCAATCCTTTGCGTTGGTCCATTTTGCATGCATTCACAACAGAATTCCGCCCACCTAGTCTATTCACACTTGTAATGCGAATATTTTTCGGTACAATTTTCTTTATTAATTCCAGCCACATATTTTGGTTTGTCGTATCTTCGACAAAAATATCTATATCGTTGTACGGCCTCTTCAAAAATGCCATCGCCTTCGCCGCCTTGGGAGTATAGCTGATCATGCCAGACGTCCGAATGCATCCCGCGTCAGATCGACGCATCTATCGACTTTATCCAAAATAATAGAGGGAGAGTGTGTCGCTAATATGTATTGGATATTCGGATTTGCCGATAGAATGCTCTCTACAAATAGTTCCTGCCATTGGATATGAAGTGACAATTCCGGTTCATCTATGATGAACACATTAGCACTCTGAGCATACGGGTTGAACGAAAGATGCGATAAAATAACGAATATCTGAGCTTCACCAGACGAAAGAGAGGAAATGAGCCTTTCTTCTTTTAGTTTGTCTTTATCAAAGGTATAAAATAAATTTCCATTTCTATCAAAAGATAGAGATTTTCCACTATCATGGAGAAATTTATTTACGAGATTCTGATAGCGAATAATAGGTTCTCGGATTTTTGACACGTTTTTATTGTATATTTCTACCAACTCAGATATAGATTTAATTCTCGATAACTGAGAAATATTTACGCTCCACCCTATCAATGCACTAAACGTTGGATCATCAGGGCCTCGATTTCTCAGAACATTGTGTACATCTTGGTCACGGTGGACCTTCCTATCTCTTTGGATCTCGGCAGCATATTTTTGAAGTAAATCAAGAAAAGGGCTGATCCGTTCATTGACTTCTTCAGCTTTTAGATCAAGTATCTGCGGCAACATTGCAACATGTTTCCGCATCTCTCTTATGCTGGCGAGAGCATCCTTGTTTGGAATTGTAATAGGCCCCCAACGGGTTGCCGGCTCTACAGCGAGTAATTTTAACAATAATTCACGGCGCAAGCTGTCCCCAGCCCTTGTTGTCTCCATAAATACATCTCGATATTTCGCCTCAGCAAGGCTAGATGCATCACGCAAGCTGACGGACAATGACGGACTGAATACATTGCGATTTGTTCGGCTTCTGTTAAGCCACGATCTTTCGCGATAAATTTGCCCGTCTGGAAACCGCGCACGTCGATCAAGTCCCAGAAACATTGGGGTAGGTAAAGAGGCAATAAATTTGAGTACTGGATTATCGGAATTTGTCGTCAATATATCACTGTAATACTCGTACTCAAATTCCACCTTTCGGGATGTGGGTAAATCCTGATCTGCGATGAATATTTTAAATTCAAAAACAACATCCGTCTCAGATGACCTCAGTGTTATTAATTGATTGTTTTTTGTAGCTTCAATGAAGCCTTTTTTACTATCTTGCCTGAACTCTATTTTGATGCTCTCGTAATCCATTTCTGCAAGATTTTGAAGCAACGGCGAGATTAAAGCAACAATAGCGTTCAGAACACTAGTCTTTCCACTCCCATTAATGCCAGTTAGGAACGTTATATCCGTTTTGAATCGGACATTAAAATCCCGGATGCCATAGATAGACTTTCCAGTGAACTTCTGCAGTTTCATGGACCGATCTACTCCTGCTCATCCATTCTCAAACCGGTTGATAAATATGAACCATTCTGGGATATAGGTCCAGTAGGGCCTGGGGCATTGATTTGCGCCACTCTCCGTTCCCCCTTCCAAAATGGTTCCGAAATTTCGTATCGATTTCGCGTGTTATGCTATGTGGTCTGCCGACGGTCCTGTATCCGCCTAGTACAGCACATCGAGCGGCATCACTCAATTCCGCTCCGAAGACGAGGCAATTCCCGCCTGAGCAACCCCCATAGGCGCGGTGGGGCGAAGATTTTATTTTGGGTTTGCTGCGGGGTTTCCCCGCAAAGCGGATTCCGGACGGACGGATCAAAAAAGCCTTACCCATGAAGGCTCCGCGCCTGTTGCAGACGCGGAGCCAAACGAATGAAAGTCCTTTTGCTTCTTTTCCTTCAGGAAAAGAAGACTTCCTTACCTTCCCTATCCTCAGAACCCGGCGAGGACGCGGGCGGCGATGGCCCACATGGTGAGGCCGATGGCCCCTTCCAGGACGCGCCAGGAGGTGGGGTTGGCGAGCAGGGGGCTCAGGAGGCGGG
>CALNAL010000034.1 GCA_937874445.1 uncultured Acetobacteraceae bacterium
TAAGGAAGGGAAGGTCTTCTTTTTCCTGAAGGAAAAAGAAGCAAAAAGGACTTTTCCCCATTTGGCTCCGCGCATGACACAGGCGCGGAGCCTTAAGGAACAAAGCTTTCCTGGTTCTCCTTTCTCGAAAGGAGAACACCTTCCTTGTCTTGCGGCCGGGCGGGGTCAGTGCGTCGGGTCGTCGCTCAGGCGGGTCCAGCGTTCGTGGTCGCGCCAGGCGCCGGCGATATAGAGATAGCGCGGGGAGAAGCCCTCCAGCCGGAATCCGAGCCGCTGGACCAGGGCCCGCGAGGGCAGGTTGGAGGGCTGGATGTTGGCCTCCACCCGGTGCAGCCCGACCTCGCGGAAGGCGTAGCTTACGGCGAGTTCCACGGCGCGCGTCATCAGGCCGCGCCCGGTGAAGCCGGCCATGCCGTAGTAGCCGAGATAGGCGCTGCGGAAGATGCCCATGACGATTTCGTTGAGGTTGATGACCCCGACGATGCCGCTCTCGCACGTGGCCAGCAGGGCGACCTTCCGGTGCCCGCGGGTTTCGGCGAGCCAGCGGTCGAAGGATTCGCGCGTCACGAAAGGCTCCACCCACGGGTGGTGCAGCGCAAGGCTGGCGCGGTTGCCGGCGATCAGGGCCTCGGCGTCGGCCTCGGTCACGCGGCGCAGGGTTACGGTTTCCGACATCGGCGGCTCCTCGGCGGCCTTTTCCATAGACGCGCCGGGTCATAAAGGCGCCGCGTCGGGACTCAGGCAAGGGGGACGTGTCGCCAAACCGCGGCACGTCCCGTGCAAGATTTTTCAGGTGCGGACGATTTCGCGCATCACCTCGGGCAGCCGCACCCGCCCGGCCGGTTCGCCGTGCGGACCGGCGAGATCGGCCTCGTCCTGGCCGGCCTGCACCATCTCGCGCACCGCGTCGGCGAGTGTCAGGCTGGCGTCGAGGCGCAAGGCCGCCGGTTCCGCCCCGGCCGGCCCGGCCAGTGCCGCCACGCGCAGCACCCGTCCACGATTGACCTGGCGCACGAAGCTTTCGACATAGCCGTTGGCCGGTTGCAGCACGATTTCCTGCGGTGTGCCCTGCTGCACCAGCTCGCCGTCCTGCATGATGGCGATGCGGTCGCCCAGGCGCAGGGCCTCGTCGAGGTCGTGGGTGATGAAGACGATGGTCTTGCGCACTTCTTTCTGCAGCCCGAGCAGCTATGGTCTGCATGTCCACCCGGATGAGCGGATCGAGAGCGGAGAAAGCCTCGTCCATCAGCAGGATGGGGGCGTTGTTGGCGAGGGCGCGGGCCAGGCCGACACGCTGCTGCATGCCCCCCGAGAGCTGGCTCGGATAGCGCTTTTCGAACCCCGCCAGCCCGACGCGGGTGATCCAGCGGTGTGCCGTCTCGAGGCGCTTGTGCTCGGGCGTGCCGCGCACCTCCAGGCCGAACGCCACATTGCCGAGCACTGTGCGGTGCGGCAACAGGGCGAAACGCTGGAATACCATGGCCGTCTTGGTGCGGCGGAAGTCGCGCAGCTGTCCGGGGGAGAGGGTGCAGACGTCAGTGCCATCCACTATCACTTCCCCGGCGGTGGGAGCCACCAGGCGGTTGAGGTGGCGGATCAGCGTGGACTTGCCGGAGCCTGAAAGCCCCATGACGACCTGGATGTGTCCTTCGGTGATGTCGAGGGACACATCGCGCAGGCCCATGACGCGGTTGTGTCGCTCCAGCAGCTCGGCCTTGGAGCTGGCGCGGGCCTCGGCCAGGAGCGCCTCGGGGTGACGGCCGAAGATCTTGAAGACATGGCTCAGACGGATGAAGGCGGGGGCGTCAGCCATGTTCGGCCTCGCGGTGCTTCTGCAGCCGCCGGCCATAGGCCTGGCTGGTACGGTCGAAGATGATGGCGATGCAGACGATGGCAAAGCCGTTGAACACGCCGAGGGTGAAATACTGGTTGGCGATGGCCTTGAGCACCGGCTGGCCGAGCCCGGGCACGCCGATCATGGCGGCAATCACCACCATCGAGAGGGCGGCCATGATGGTCTGGTTGACCCCCGCCATGATGGTGGGCAGGGCCAACGGGATCTGCACCTTGCGCAGCTTCTGCCAGCGCGATGTGCCGAAGGCGTCGGCGGCCTCCAGCACATTGCGGTCCACCAGGCGGATGCCCAGGTTGGTGAGGCGGATGATCGGGGGCGTGGCATAGACCACCACGGCGATCAGCCCCGGCACGCGGCCGATGCCGAGCAGCATCACCACCGGGATCAAGTAGACGAAGCTCGGCATGGTCTGCATCACGTCGAGCGCGGGCAGGACAAGCGCGCGCAGCCGGCGTGACCAGGCGATCAGCACGCCGATGGGCATGCCGATCGCCATCGCCAGAAGGGTGGCCACCACGATCATGGCCACGGTGCGCATGGTGTCCTCCCACATGCCGAAGTAGCCCACCGCCGCCAGTGCCAGCAGCGCGCCGCCGACCAGACGCGGGCTGCGGCTGGCGAGGTAGACGGCCAGCCCGATGAGGGCGAGCACCACCGGCCAGGGCGTGCGGACCAGCAGGTGGTCGGTGAAGATCAGGAAGGTCCGGAGGGGTTCGAAAAAATCCTCGACGGCCTGGCCGGAGGCCCGGGTGAAGGCCAGAAAGCCGCCATCGATGGCCTTCTTCAGGGCGGTCAGGGAGTCGATGTCCATCTGGGGAAAGTGGTCAAACCACGACATGAAAATGCACTCCTGGAAAAAGGGAGAGGCCGGGCTCGCGGGAGAGCGGGCCGGCAGGAAGGCATCCGGGCGGGCGACTGGAGGGCAAAGGAAATAAGAGGATGCCGGAGCGTGCAGAAAGGCGACCACTCGCGTCTCGTGGCGCGTGTCCTGATTCCGCAGTCCTGTAGCCGGCGAAATCAGGACACCTTCTTTTCATTTCCGGGACCTGCCGATCCGCTCCGTCCGCCGCTGATGCGGCGAACGGAGCGGGCAGGACACGAGAGCATTTTCCGTTCGCACCGGCCCGCGAAAAACTCTCCAGTCTTTTGTTTCAGCGAGAAGATTCACGCGACTCGGCGATCCCGCCGGATCGCGATCGGCTCTAGAGGCCGGCCTTCACCTTGGCGGCTGCCTCGGCGGGAACCCAGCCGGTCCAGATCTGCGGCATGGTCTTGAGGAAGTGGCGGGCGCCCTCCTCGCCGGTGGCCTGGTTGTCGGTCATCCAGGCGAGCATCGCGTTGACCGGCGCGTTGGTCGGAAAGGCGCGGGTCTTGAGATAGGCGAGGACCGGGCCGGCCTTGGCGGCAAAGCGCGCGGTGACCACGGTGTAGACCTCGGATTTGGCCCAGGCATTCGGCTTCGGGGCGGTGCAGTCGGCGACTGCGGTGCAGGTTTGCCATTCCTGCGCATCGTGCGGCACGCCGGCCTCGAGGCGGACGAGGTGGTATTTGCCGAGGATGGCCGTGGGCCCCCAGTAGTAGCCGAGCCACCCCTGGTGGCGGGCGAAGGCCTTGGCGATGGAGCCGTCCAGCCCGGCGGCCGAGCCGGTATCGACCAGCGCAAACCCCTTCCCGGCGGCGCCGTAGGCCTTGAAGAGGTTGCCCGTGGTGATCTGGCAGTTCCAGCCGGAGGGGCAGTTGTAGACGGCGCCCCGGTCGGGATCCTCGGGGTCGGGGAACAGCTCGGGATGGCGCAGGGCGTCGTCGATGGTCTTGATGTCGGGGTGGGCCTTGGCGACGTAGTCGGGAATCCACCAGCCCTCGGTGCCGCCCTGGGCGAGTTCGCTGGCGGCATAGACCAGCCGTTTGTCGGCGACCGCCTGGTCGAGGAGGCGGCGCATGGAGTTGATCCAGGCCTCGGGCGCGATGTCGGGCTCTCCGCGCTCGACCATGGCGGTCAGGGTGGGCTGGGTGTCGCCGGGCACCAGCTCGGCCTGGCAGCCGTAGCCCTTGGTGAGGATGATCTTGTCGACCCAGGCGATGAGCTCGGCCGACGGCCAGTTCATGTTGGCGATCGTCACGTGGCCGCATTTGGGGGGGGCGGCCAGGGCGGGAGTGGCCGGGAGGGAACCGAGGCCGGCAACCGCGAGGACGAGCGTGGTGGCGAGAAGCTGCTTCATGACGTTCTCCTGCTTCGCGTTGGAGGCGATGCACAGGGGGGGCGCCCCATGGCCCCGGACCTCCTGGCGGGGCGTCTGGCCCCGGAGATGGGGAGCCCGTGCCGGCATCGGTGCGCCCGCCACTGCCGGGCGCGCCGCCATAATTTAGCCATTAATGGGCATAATTCAACCTTCCCTAGAGATGAAACGTTTTGAAACAAAATAATAACAGTTCATATATGAAATATATTAAATGAAAAATTCTCGTTATATTTAACGGTATTTCGTTATGTTCTTTATTTTATTTTATTGTTGTGGTTTCATGAGTTAATTGATTCGTGCAGATTCATCAGTGATGTTTGTTTTATTTATTGCGTGGACGGGAGCTGCTCTTTCTCTCCCGCCTGACGCGCGCTGCGATGGATAGGAAAATACCGCAAAAGAGAAAATTTCTTCCGGGAATGGCTCGTAATTTACTGTTTTTCCTCAAGTTTATCCATGTGGTATCATGTTACCAACACAAGGGACTTGACCCCGTCCCCCGGGATCGCGCATAAGCCGCTCCTCTCCGGCGGCCCCGTCTGGTTGCCTCCGCTGCCGGTTCGTATTCCTGGTTAGGAAGCCCGCCCATGAAGACCACCCTCTCGCTGAAGCCCGCGGAGGTGCAGAAGGACTGGGTGTTGATCGATGCGGAGGGCCTGGTGTTGGGCCGTCTCGCCGCGATCATCGCCACCCGCCTGCGCGGCAAGCACAAGCCTCAGTACACCCCGCACGTCGATTGCGGCGACAACGTCGTCGTCGTCAATGCCGCCAAGGTGAAGATCACCGGCAAGAAGCTCGACCAGTCGATCTTCTACTGGCACACCGGCTACGCCGGCGGCATCAAGGGGCTCTCCCAGCGGCGCATCCTTGAGGGCGCGCATCCGGAGCGCCTGATCGAGAAGGCCGTCGAGCGGATGATCACCCGCGGCCCGCTGCAGCGCAAGCAGATGACCCATCTCTATGTCTACGGGGGCGAGAAGCATCCCCACGAGGCGCAGCAGCCCAAGCCGCTCGACGTGGCGGCCCTCAACCCCAAGAACAAGAGGGTCTGAGACGATGTCCGACACTGAGCAGACCCCCGTCACCGAGACCCCGGTCGTGCAGGCCGAAGCCGCCCCCCAGACGGCCCACAGCCTCGCGGACCTGAAGGATCTCGCGGTCGCCACCGCCGCGGCCGACACCCCCAAGCGGGAGCCCAAGCGCGACGCGCTCGGCCGCTCCTATGCCACCGGCCGCCGCAAGGACGCCGTGGCGCGCGTGTGGGTCAAGCCCGGCAAGGGCGAGATCACCATCAACGGCAAGCCGGTCGGCGTGTATTTCGCCCGTCCGGTGCTGCGCATGCTGATCACCCAGCCGTTCCTGGTGGCCGACCGCTACAACCAGTTCGACGTCTACTGCACCGTCACCGGCGGCGGGCTTTCGGGCCAGGCCGGCGCGGTGCGCCACGGCATCAGCCGCGCGCTCACCTACTACGAGCCCGAGCTGCGGCCGATCCTCAAGATGGCCGGCTTCCTCACCCGCGACTCCCGCGTGGTCGAGCGCAAGAAGTACGGCAAGGCCAAGGCGCGACGTTCGTTCCAGTTCAGCAAGCGCTGAGCCGGTACCTTCGTCCTTCGACTATGCTACAGAGGGGGCGGGCCCGGCGGGGTCCGCCCCCTTTTTTTGTCCGCATTTCCGCGCACCAGACTTTCGCCACCAGGGAGAACCGAGATGGCGCAGACCGCACGGGTGTTCATCGACGGCGAGGCCGGAACCACTGGCCTGGGCATCCGCACCCGCCTCGCCGATGTGGCCGGCATCGAACTCAAGAGCCTGCCCGACGACCGCCGCAAGGACCCGGAGGCGCGCCGCGCGCTGATGGGCGAGGTGGACCTGGTGGTGCTGTGCCTGCCCGACGCGGCGGCCCGGGAATCGGTCGCGCTGGCCGACAGCCTGGGGGCGCGCGCTCCCAAGGTGCTCGACGCCTCGACCGCGCACCGGGTGGCCCCGGGCTGGGTCTATGGTTTTGCCGAGCTGGAATCCTGCCAGGCGGCGCGCATCGCCGCGGCGCGCCGGGCGGTGGTGCCGGGCTGCTACGCCACCGGCGCCATTTCCCTGCTGCGTCCGCTGGTCGATGCCGGGCTGCTCGCACCCGACTATCCCGTGACCATCAACGCCGTCTCCGGCTATTCGGGCGGCGGCAAGAAGATGATCGCCGCCCACGAGGAGACCGGAGGGCCGGCCTTCGAGCTTTACGGGCTGGGGCTGGAGCACAAGCATCTTCCCGAGATCGCCGCCTACAGCCGGCTCACGCGCCGGCCGATCTTCGTCCCCTCGGTGGGGCACTACCGCCAGGGCATGCTGGTCTCGGTGCCGCTGCATCTCGACACGCTCCCCGGTGCGCCCACGGCCGCGGCGCTGGAGGCGGCGCTGCAGGCCCGCTACGCCGGGGCGCAGCGGGTGCGCGTGGTGGCCCCTCCCGCGGGCGGGCGGATCGAGCCCGAAGCGCTCAACGACACCGACAACCTCGAGGTCTACGTCTGCGCCAACGAGGCGCAGCGCCAGGCGGTGCTGGTGGCGCGGCTCGACAACCTCGGCAAGGGCGCCTCCGGGGCTGCGGTGCAGAACATCCGCCTGATGCTGGGGCTCTCCCATGGCTGAGCCTGCCCTGCCGGGGGCGGGGATCTATGCCGTGGGCGAACTGGTGCCGCGCATTGCCGCGGACGCCTTCATCGCCCCCGGGGCGGTGGTGGTGGGCGATGTGGAGATCGGCGCCGGGGCAGGCATCTGGTTCGGCTGCGTGCTGCGCGGAGACGTGAATTCCATCCGCGTCGGCGCGCGCACCAACATCCAGGACGGCTCGGTGGTGCACGTCGATTCCGCCCGCTTTGCCACCGTGATCGGCGCCGACGTGACGATCGGCCACGGGGCCATCATCCATGGCTGCACGATCGGCGACAAAGCCTTCGTGGGCATGGGAGCCACGGTGCTGAATGGGGCGGTGATCGAGCCGGGCGGCGCTCTGGCGGCCGGGGCGCTGCTGGCGCCGGGCAAGCGCATCCGTGCCGGCGAGCTGTGGCGCGGTACCCCGGCGACGTTGTGGCGGGTGATGGACGAGGCCGAACGGGAACGCTTCACCCGCAACGCGCCGCATTATGTGGACCTGGCGCGGCGCTTCCGCACGGACCTGCGGCCCGTGACGCGGGGATGATCCTGCCGGCGCCGGTCAGCCGGCAGGAGCGGCCGGCCTGAAGCTCAGCGGCCGTGCCATCCGCCGCCGTGCCACCCGCCGCCATGCCATCC